>CAJFPI010000050.1 GCA_904398675.1 uncultured Oscillospiraceae bacterium | reverse complement strand
CTGCTGCTGAACGATGCGGTTGCCGTACTTCTCCTTCCAGGCCCACACCCGCTCCAGGAACTTCTCCCGGCCCAGGTCGTAGCGGGTCTTGCCCTCGTTTATACGGAGGTCCTCCTCCACCTTGATCTGGGTGGCGATGCCGGCGTGGTCCGTGCCGGGCATCCAAAGCGCCTCATAGCCCTGCATGCGCTTAAAGCGGATCAGGATGTCCTGGAGGGTGCAGTCCATGGCGTGGCCCATGTGCAGCTGCCCGGTGACGTTGGGGGGCGGCATCACGATGGAAAAGGGCTTTTTCTTGGGGTTGGGGGCGGCCTTAAAGCAGCCGGCCTCCATCCACGAGCGGTAGATGTTTGCCTCCACCTCCCGGGGCTCATAGACCTTTGGCAGTTCTTTTCTCATGTTATCTCTCCTATTTTATCCTTTTCGGTTTTTGGTAGGGGGGAGGGGGCGGACGGCAAGGCCTGTCCGCTCTGTGATACAGCTGCGGAATGTCTCCGCGTCTCCCGCAGTAAAGCCGTCCTTGTGGAGGATATGGGCCGTCCCGTCGGGGAAAAAGAGCAGGAATTGGCTGTCGCTCTCCAGAAAATCCTGGATCGCAGTGTAGGGGGTCTCCCTGGTTTTGACGCTGTTCTGCCAGACGATCTGTTCCTGGGTGAACCGGTAGACCTGCTCCATCCCTTTCTCCGGATAGGACTGCCAGGCTTTGTCCGCCAGGTTCCGCCCCGTGGGGAAGAAGATCACCGCCAGGCCGGCAATCAGCAGCGCCGCATCCAATAGAAGAAGGGGAACGGAGGGCTGCTCAGAGAGAAGGACCGCCCGCAGGCCCGCGCCGCTGACACCCATGAGAGCCAGTCCGGCCAGCACAAAGCAGATCCGCTGCATCCGCAGCATGGCGTGGACCGGGGATTTGCAGATCCGCCATGCCGCCGCGAGAGATTGGAAGTCCGCCTGGACCAGGGTGCTCCTGTTTTCAAGCTCCATGCCGTGCCTCCTGCTTTTCATCCATATCCATCCATACCACCGGCTGGTTCAGCTTTTCCTCTAAAAAGGCGCGCAGGCCGTCCACGTCGCCGCCCTCAATGCCGCTCTTTTCCAGGATGTACCCATTGCGCCAGCCAATGAAGAGGAGAAAGTAGCGCTCCGTCTCGTAGACGGTGTCCACCATGTCGCCATAGCGGAAGGAGTAGGTCTTGGTCCGGTTGCCCACCACCACATGGTCATCCTCAAAGGAGAAGAAGATCTCGTGGGCGTCGGCGGGAATGCTCCGCATGGCCCGGCGGGCGAAATAATCAAAATAGGTGACAGCGGTGATCAGCATCTGAACGGCCATCCAGGCCCCGAGAATCAAAATCACCAGGTTCCAGAAACGGGTCGCCCCGTCGGAAGAGGGCAGCTGGACCAGGGCAAAGACGGCCATGCAGGCAAAGAGAACGCCGGCGATGTAGTAGCTGCCCCGGGAGATCAGGTATTGGCGCCGCCCCCGGATCCGGGCCGCCGCCCGCTGAAAGGTCCGCAGCCCCTCCAGGGTATAGGTGCTTTTGCCGCGATAAATCATAAAAATCCTCCATTCCGCTGCTGCATACGGCACAAATGGAAATGAAAGGGCACCAGCGGTGAAACCATGCGGCCGACCGAAAGTTTGCCACAACGAAAACGCCCTGTTTCGATCATCGAAACAGGGCGAACAGTGTCCGCGGTACCACCTGCATTCGGGAAATATTCCCGCGCTCATGCTCCCGGTAACGGGGGAAACCGCCGGCGCCTACTGGGAGAGAAGTCCGTTGGGGCCGGGACTCAGGGGCGACTTCCCCAGCGCCTCACGGAGCCTCTCACCATCCGGCCCCTCTCTTGGCATCAGCAGACTGGGTACTCCTCCCCTTCGCAGTCGTACAAATATATCAAAGGAATTATACCCAAAAGCGCCGGGGATGTCAACAGAGGAATGTCCACAAATCGTCGGTTGTCTTTCCAAAGGCGGTATGTTAGAATCACAGGAATCGCGGCCGAGGCATTTCAGAGGATGGGGAAAGGGAGGTTAATGGGATATGCTCGGCGGAAATGCATTCCACCTGGGGCAAGGCTTTCCGGCGGAAAGCGCCTGGACGCCGCGCTTGCGGCGGGTCAGAGATTCCGGCGGATGGTGTTGAGGGCGTTCTTCTCCAGCCGGCTCACCTGGGCCTGGCTGATACCCACCTCGTTGGACACCTCCATCTGGGTCTTCCCCTCGTAAAAGCGCAGGGCCAGGATGTGCCGCTCCCGGTCCCCCAGGCGTTTCATGGCCTCCTTCAGGGCGATGCGCTCCAGCCAGCTCTCATCGGTGTTCTTATTGTCCCGGACCTGGTCCATCACGCAGATGGCGTCGCCGCCGTGGTCATAGATCGGATCGTAGAGGCTCATGGGCTCTACAATGGCGTCCATGGCGAAGACCACATCCTCCCGGGGGATGTCCAGCGCCTTTGCAATTTGCTCCACAGTGGGCTCCCGCTGGCTCTCCGCCATCAGCTTTTCCCGGGCCTGCATGACCTTGTAGGCCGTGTCCCGCATGCTGCGGCTGACCCGGATGCTGCTGTTGTCCCGGAGGTAGCGGCGAATTTCCCCCACGATCATGGGGACGCCGTAGGTGGAAAAGCGCACAGGCTGGTTCAGGTCAAAGCCGTCGATGGCCTTGATCAGGCCCACGCAGCCCACCTGGAACAGGTCGTCCGGGTTCTCCCCCCGGTTGGTGAACTTCTGAATGACGGACAGCACCAGCCGGAGGTTTCCGTTGATCAGCTTTTCCCGGGCGGCCATATCCCCCTCCTTGGTTTTGCGCAGCAGGGAGATAGTTTCCTCGTTGGTGAGCACCTTGAGCTTTGCGGTGTTCACCCCGCAAATTTCCACTTTCCCCTGCATCAGACCACTCTCCTCACCTCTGTCTTAGGAGAAGTATTTCCGCCCTATCCGGCCTTTATACGGCGGCAAAAGGGCTTGTTTTGTCGTTGGCGGGCAAGGGACTGGAAATACAGTTGTCCTCAAATGGAAAACAATATTGAACCGATCTGTAGCTCATTTGACGGCATTTGTGGAATATTTGGGGGAGGATCTTGGAAAAACGGCTGAAATTAGTAGAATGTCACAAGTGTTTTTTGTATGATAATATGATATTGATATTAAGTGTGAAGAATCTTCTGCAGAATATCCTGTGAACAAAAGAAGGAGAAGAGAGTATGTATCCTATCGATGTGGTCCGTGCGGTCGATCCGGAGGTGGCGGATGCCATCCAGGCGGAAATTGACCGGCAGGAGAACCGGATTGAACTGATCGCCTCGGAGAACTTTGCCAGCATTCCCGTCATGTCCGCCATGGGGACGCCGCTGACCAATAAATATGCCGAGGGCTATCCCGGCCGCCGGTACTATGGCGGGTGTGAATATGTGGACGTAATTGAGACCATCGCCATTGAGCGGGCAAAGGAGATCTTCGGCTGCACCTATGCCAATGTCCAGCCCCACAGCGGCACCCAGGCCAACGCCGCGGTGGAGATGGCCCTCTGCAAGCCCGGGGATACCATCCTCGGCATGAATCTGGCCCACGGCGGCCACCTGAGCCACGGCAGTCCCGTGAACTTTTCCGGGATCTTTTTCAACATCGTCCCTTACGGTCTGGATGACAAGGGATTTATTGACTACGAGGCGGTGGAGCGCCTGGCCATGGAGCACCGCCCCCGCCTGATCATTGCCGGCGCCAGCGCTTATCCCCGGGCCATTGACTTCAAGCGGTTCCGGGAGATCGCCGACAAGTGCGGCGCCCTTTTGATGGCGGATATCGCCCACATCGCCGGCCTGGTGGCGGCGGGGCTGCACATGAGCCCCATCCCTTACGCACACGTCACCACCTCCACCACCCACAAGACCCTCCGGGGGCCCCGGGGCGGCCTGATCCTCTCCAGCGCGGAGTTTGCCAAGGAGTACAAGCTCAACAAGGCGGTGTTCCCCGGCATGCAGGGCGGCCCCCTGGTCCACGCCATCGCCGCCAAGGCGGTGGCCTTCAAGGAGGTGCTCCAGCCCGACTTCAAGGCATATCAGCAGCTTATCGTGGACGACGCCAAGGCTCTGGCCAAGGGGCTGATGGATCGCGGGTTCGACCTGGTCTCCGGCGGCACGGACAACCATCTGATGCTGGTGGATCTCCGGCGGATGGGACTCACCGGAAAGTTTCTGGAGGAGGCGCTGGACAGCGCCGGCATCACCTGCAACAAAAATGCGGTGCCGGACGATCCCCAGTCCCCCAACGTCACCAGCGGCGTCCGCCTGGGAACGGCGGCTCTGGCGGCCCGGGGCATGCAGCCGGCGGACATGGACCGCCTTGCAGACTGTATCGCCCGCATGGCAAAGGACCCGGAGGGCAGCCGCGCGTACGTCCAGGGCGTGGTCCGGGAGCTGACGGGGCGGTACCCCCTCTACCGGGACAAGGCGTAAGACAGGGGCCGGAATTTTATCATAGCAGACGAAAGGAGCGGCGGCGCGGTATCGCGCCGCCGCTCCAGGCTGTCAAAAAGTCTTTTTAGACTTTTTGACAGCCTGAAAAATGCCGTTACTTTCCCGCTGCAGAGCAGTGGGAAAGTCCTTGCAGCGCAAGCCGCACGCCTTGCACGCAAGGCTGTGCGGGGCATTTGATTGTATGCGAGGCGGGCTCTGCCCCCTCGAGCTCCCCCGCCATCCTCGGTCTCTTACCTTCTTGGGATCGTTTTTTGACACGCAGGAGCGGCGGCAGCAGAGAGAACCGGCGGCGCCCCGGCGGAGTGGAGGCTACCGCGTCAGCATGTCCAGCGCCTGCTCCTTTGTCGATGCGAAGAACACATCGTTTCCCCGATTGCTCTCCCATATGAAGTCCCGGAGCGGCTTGCTGGTGTAGCGGGAATAATCGCCGTATATGGCGATCCGTCCGCCATAGTTGACGTATTTTTGCAGAATTTCACCTGCGAGGCCCGTACTGAGGATAAAAAATTCCTCTGTGATAAGGGCTTTATCAATCACGATGTTTTTGGTGCCCAGCTCATATTTTGCGTGCATCAGGAGATCCAGCGCAGATTGAGCGTCCTGGATGACGGGGGCGCTGCCGTGAACAACAGCACATACCACATGATTCCTTTCCACTTTTTCCGTATGCATGGCTGACACCTCCTTTCTTTTATGTAGGGCTATTGTATCACGCCTTCCGGCGGGGTTCAATGCCCACCGGCTGAAGAACCTGGGAGCCGGCATCCCGCGCTGCGCCCATTCGCGCCGCCAAATCCGCCGCATGCCTTGCATTGGGGGGACGGCTATGCTATAATTATTTTCTATGGAGTTCTGCAGAGACGATTCGGTCCGACTGGGAAAGGGAAGTGGAAATCATGCGGAATGTGCTGGAATATCTGGAGGCGTCGGCGGCGCGTTTTCCGGACAAGACCGCCTTTGTCGACGAGGGCGGCAGCGTCACCTTTCAGGGGCTTTTGACCGCCGCCCGGCGTCTGGGGTCCTGCCTGGCGGCGCGGGCGGAGGCGAAACAGCCCATCCCCGTGCTGGCCGGGCGCACCATCGAGACGCCCATCGCCTTTGCGGCGGTTCTGGCCGCTGGGTGCTGCTATGTGCCGCTGGACCCCCAGATGCCCCGGCTGCGGCTGGAGGGGATCCTCCGCCAGCTGGAGTCCCCCCTGCTCTTGTGCGGGGAGGGGGAGCGGAAGACCGCCGGGGAGCTGGCGGGGGTCTGCGAGCCGGTATTTGTGGGGGAGCGTCTGGAGGAGCCGGAGGACCCGGCGCTGCTGGAGCGCCGCCGGGCGGCCATGCTGGACGTGGACCCGGTGTATATCATCTTCACCTCCGGCTCCACCGGCGTGCCCAAGGGGATCGTCTGCCACCACCGGGGGGTCATGGACCTTGCCGACTGGCTGGCCGAAGCAGGCGGTTTCACGGCGGCGGATGTGCTGGGGAATCAGGCTCCTTTCTATTTTGACGGTTCAGTGAAGGATTTCTATATGACGCTGAAGACCGGCGCCACCTGCGAGATCCTGCCGAAAAAGCTCTTTTCCTTCCCAAAGCTCCTGGTGGGCTACCTCAACGAGCGGAGGGTGACGTCCCTGCAGTGGGCCACCTCCGCCTTTCACCTGGTGGCGGCCTCCGGTATCCTGGAGCGGGAGCGGCCGGAGCATGTCCGGATCGTGCTGGCGGGGGGCGAGGCCATGCTGGCCGGCGACCTCAACCGCTGGAGGGCGGCGCTGCCGGAGGCGGTATATATCAATCTCTACGGCCCTACCGAGACCACGGTGGACGCCGCCTGGTACCGGGTGGACCGGGACTACGCCGACCACGAGGCCATCCCCATCGGCCGCCCCTGCGCCAACAAGGAGATCCTCCTCCTGGACGAGGAATTGCGCCCGGTGCCGCCGGGTGTGCCAGGGGAGATCTGCATCCGGGGCAGCGGCCTTGCCCACGGCTACTTTAAGGACCCGGAAAAGACGGCGGCGGCCTTTATCCAAAATCCCCTGACGCCGGACTACCCCGACCGGATCTACCGCACCGGGGACATCGCGGTGTACAATGAGGAGGGCCTGCTGGTCTTTCAGTCCCGCCAGGACGGGCAGATCAAGCACATGGGCTATCGCATTGAGCTGGGGGAGATCGAGCGGGCGCTGGCCAGCTGCCCGGCGCTGGAGGAGGCGGTCTGCTTCTTTGACAGCGGGCGGGACGCCATTGTCTGCTGCTACGCCGGCAATGCCACGGCGGCGGAGATCATCGGACACATCCGCACCCTGGTGCCAAAATATATGCAGCCCAACGTCTTTCGCCAGCTGGAGACCCTGCCCCACAACGCCAACGGAAAGATCGACCGGGTGCAGTTGAAGGAGAGCTATTTTCATGAGACAGGTGAGAGATGAAAAGGAGCTGAACGCCTGGCTCATCGAACAGCTGCGGCCGGGGGTCATGACCAACTGCCCCCTGGGCGGCCCGGCGCTGCACCGGGCGCTGGAGGATGGGCGGCTGTGGGGTGTGAGCTGGGAGGGGGGACTGTACCTCTTCTCCCGCCAGGAGGGGTTCTGGCGTTTGGCCTACTATGTGCGTGACCGGGAGCAGCTGCCGGCTGTCCAGTGGCCGGAGGAGGACATGGTGCTGGAGATGCCCCTCCGCCCCGGGGATGCGGGGGGCCTGATGGATTACTGGCAGGGCCTCGGCTTTGAGACTGCCTTTGTCCGCCTCCGCCTGGAGCGGCCTGCCGATGGAGGACAGGGGGACCTGCCGCCCCCGCCGCCGGTGGAACCAGGGGAGGCCATGGCGCTGCTGGCGCGCTGCTTTGACCGTGAGACCGGCTGTCTCCCGGATCGGGAGGCCCTGGCGGCGGACTGTGAGCAGGGGCTGATCCTCACCCGCCGGGGGGAGGACGGCAGCCTCGCCGCCCTGCTCCGGGCACAGCGGAGCCGCCGGGGGACAGAGCTCAGGCACCTGGCGGTGGATCCGGCCCTGCGGGGCCGGGGCCTTGCCGGGGCGCTGACGGCGGAATTTGCCCGCCGCTTTGGCGGGGGGCGCTGCACCGTGTGGGTGCGGGAGGATTTTGCCGCGCCGCGGCACATCTATGAGAAAAACGGCTTTCACCCGGACGGGTGGAAGTCGGTTGTGATGATACGGAAAGGAAGGTAACATAACATGGAAGAGCTGATGAAACTGCTGACGGAGACCTGCCCCGGCATCGATTTTGCCGGATCCGAGGCGCTGATCGACGACGGGATTCTGGACTCCCTGGACATCGTCACCATCGTCTCCGCCCTGATGGACGCCTATGACGTCACCATCACGGTGGACGATCTGGTGCCGGAGAACTTCAACTCCGTGGGGGCCATGCTGGCCCTGATCGAGCGGCTGCAGGGGTAGGCCATGTCCTTCACATCCCTGTCGTTTCTCATCTTCCTGGGGGCGGTGGTGGTGGTCTACTACCTGGTCCCCAGGCGCTGGCAGTGGGGACTGCTGCTCCTGGCCAGCTACGCGTTTTACTGCTGGGACGGGGGCAGGACTGTGGCCTACCTCCTCTTCACCACCCTCACCACCTATCTTGCGGGGCTTTTCCTGGGAAATCTTAACCGCCGGGGCAGGGAGCTGCCGCCGGAGGAGAAGAAGGCGGGGCAGGCGCGGCTGCGCCGGCGGAAGAAGTGGGTGGTGCTGGCGGCCTGCCTTTTAAACTTCGGCATGCTCTACCTGCTCAAGTACTGGCCCTTTACCGCCGAGGTGGTGGAGAACGCTACCGGGTTTTCCCTCTATGTGCCGGATCTCCTCATGCCCATGGGGGTGTCCTACTTCATCTTCCAGGCGGTGGGCTATGTCATCGACTGCTACCGGGGAAAGGTGGAGCCGGAGCGCAACGTGGGAAAATACGCCCTCTTTGTCTCCTTCTTCCCCCAGGTGGTCCAGGGGCCTATCTCCCGCTTTGACCAGCTCTCGCCCCAGCTTTTGGGGGAGCACCCTCTCAGCTGGGACAGCCTCAAATACGGCATCCAGCTGGCCATGTGGGGCTATTTCAAAAAGCTGGTGATCGCCGAGCGCATCGGCGTGATGGTGAACACGGTCTTTGCGAGCTACTGGGACTATCCCGGCTCCATCATGGCCGCGGCGGTGCTGGGCTACAGCATCCAGCTCTACTGCGACTTCTCCGGCGGCATCGACATCACCCGGGGCGCGGCCCAGATGCTGGGCATCGACCTGGCGGAGAACTTCCGCCGCCCCCTGTTCTCCCGGTCTCTGACGGAGTTCTGGCGCCGCTGGCACATCACCCTGGGCGCCTGGATGCGGGACTATCTCTTCTATCCCCTGGCCCTCAGCAAGCCCTTTCGCAAGCTGGGAGGCTTTGCCCGCCGGCATTTCAAGGGGACCGTGGGGAAGATCTTTGCCACCTCTATTGCCACCTTTGTCATCTACTTTGTCATCGGCATCTGGCACGGGGCCAACTTCCGCTATATCGCCTTCGGCTTTTATAACGGCACGCTGATCACCGCGGGCCTTCTTCTGGAGCCCTTTTTTGTGAAGGTGCGGGAGCGCCTGCCCATCCGGTGGGACGGGAAGGGGTGGCACTTCGTCCAGATGGCCCGCACGGCCCTAATCGTCTTTGCCGGGCGGTATATCACCCGGGCGCCCCGGCTGCTCACCGCCCTCTATATGCTGAAGGAGACTGTGCTGGATTTCCACCCCGGCCGCCTTCTGGACGGGACCCTTTTCACCCTCGGCATCACCGCCTTTGACTACGTCGTGGTGATCCTGGGCATGGCTGTGGTCCTGGGCGTGGAGTGGTACCAGGAGCGGGGCGGGCACGCCCGGCTCTGGCTGGAGCAGAGGAACGGCTTTGTCCAGTGGCTCGCTGTCATGGCGCCGCTGCTGGCGATCATCCTGCTGGGCGCCATAGGGCAGAACTATGTGGGCGCGGAATTTATTTACGCACAGTTTTAAAAGGAGAGGCCCATGAACTCGAAAAAATGGATCATTATGTTTGTGTGCTGCCTCCTGTCGCTGCCGGTGCTGCTGGCGGGGCTGAACTTTGTGGTGGACCCCTTCGGCGTGTTCGGCAACCTGACCTGGTACTCCTTCAGCGAGACGCTGAACCCCCGGGTGGCGAAGACGGCGTATCTGGAGGAGCACTGGGACGACTACGACGCCTATGTGGTGGGCTGCTCCTCCACCAGCTCCTACAGCGTGGAGGAGCTTAACGGCTACCTGGACGCCAGCTTTTATAACCTCATCATGTACGGCGCGGATATGGAGGACGTGGAGAAGACGGTGGCCTACCTGCTGGAACATGACACGGTGCGCTATCTGGTGCTCAACGTCTATGTGGACAACGGCATCAGCATCGGCGGCGGGGAGGATGACCTGACGCTGAAACTCCACGAGAAGGTCAGCGGCGCCGATCCCCTGTCCTTCTACGGCGGCTACCTGATGGCAGATCCCAACTACGCCTTTGACAAGCTGGAGGCCATGGTGCAGGACACCTGGCTGCCCCAGACCTTCGACGTGTTTGACGAGGCCACAGGCGTCTACGACAAGCGGGCCAGGGACGTGGAAAATATCTCCGACATGGAGCGGTATGTGGAGGCCTACCCGGTCTTTGCCGACTACCCGGTCTACGCCACGGAGATGGCGGCCACGGAGCAGTGCATGGAGAGCGTGGCGGCTATCCGGGATATGTGCGCCGCCGCGGGGACGGAGCTGCTGGTGGTCTGCGCCCCGGTGTACGGGGAGTACCTCAACTCCTTTTCCGACGAGGACCTGGCGGCATTTTACACCGCCCTGGGGGAGGTGATGGACTACTGGGATTTCACCTACAGCTCCGTCAGCTGGGAGCCCCGGTATTTCTATGACGCCACCCACTTCCGCAACGCCGTGGGCACCATGGCCCTGGCGAAGATCTTCGGGAATGACGACGTGTACATTCCGGAGGACTTTGGCGCCTATGTGACGGCGGAGACGGCGGCGGAGCACGCCGCCACCCTGACAAACCGCAGCGGCGGGCAGGACGACAGCGGCTACACCCGGGAGGTCCCCATCCTGATGTACCACCACCTCTCGGAGGAGGGCGGCACGGATATCAACATCTCCACCGCCGCTTTTGAAGACCATATGCGCTCTCTCCGGGACGCGGGGTACACAGCCATCACCTTCGACGATCTCTATGCCTATGTGGAGCATGGGACGGAGCTGCCGGAAAAACCGGTGCTCATCACCTTTGACGATGGGTATGAGAGCAACTATGAGCTGGCCTGGCCTATTCTCGAGCGCTACGGCATGAAGGCCACCATTTTCGCCATCGGCGTCTCGGTGGGGAAGGACACCTATAAGGACACCGGGGAGGCCATCATCCCCCACTTCTCCATGGAGCAGGCGGCGGAGATGGTGGAATCCGGCGTGATCTCCGTCCAGACCCACACCTATGACATGCACCAGGCGGCGGAGTATGAGACCGGGCCGGTGCGTGAGGGCGTGCTGCAGATGAAGGGCGAGAGCGAGGAGGACTATATGGCATCCTTCCGGGCGGATATCCAGCGGGCCAAGTCGGAGCTGGAGGCGGGGACCGGCGAGGCGGTCAGGGCCCTGGCCTATCCCTTCGGCTTTTCTACCACCCTCAGCGAGGCGCTGTGCCGGGCGGAGGGCATCCGCGCCACAGTCACCACAGAGAGCCGCAGCAACACCGTGATCAAGGGCCTTCCCCAGTGCCTCTACGGCATGGGGCGCTACACGGTGACAGAGATCAGCGGCGAGGCGCTGCTGGAGCTGCTGGAGGGGTGATTTCCCAAAAATTTTCCCGTTTTTTCGCAAGTATTTCTTGCATTCAGTAGGAACTTGTGGTATTATATTTCAGCATTCCGCACAGCTCCGGATCTCCGGTCGGTGCCGCAAGGTTGGCCGGGGGGAGGATGGGGCTGGAGGACAAACTAAATTTTTGGAGGAAATAAGAACCATGGCAAGTGTCGTATCCATGAAACAGCTGCTGGAAGCCGGCGTCCACTTCGGTCACCAGACCCGCCGGTGGAACCCCAAGATGGCCCCCTATATCTTCACCGAGCGCAACGGGATCTATATCATTGACCTGCAGAAGACGGTGAAAAAGCTGGAGGAGGCCTACGCCTTTGTCCGCAGCTTGGCGGAGAGCGGGCAGTCCCTGCTGTTCGTGGGCACCAAGAAGCAGGCCCAGGAGGCCATCAAGGACGAGGCCCTGCGCTGCAACATGTTCTTTGTCAACGCCCGCTGGCTGGGCGGCATGATGACCAACTTCAAGACCATGCGCACCCGCGTGGACCGGCTCAACCAGCTCAAGCGGATGCAGGAGGACGGCACCTTCGACATGCTGCCCAAGAAGGAAGTCATCAAGCACATGGGCGAGATCGCCAAGCTGGAGAAGTACCTGGGCGGCGTTAAGGAGATGAAGAAGCTGCCCGGCGCCCTCTTCATCGTGGACACCCGCAAGGAGCGCAACGCCATCGCCGAGGCCCACAAGCTGGGCAT
>CAJFPI010000049.1 GCA_904398675.1 uncultured Oscillospiraceae bacterium | reverse complement strand
GCTCCGTCCGCAAATAATCCGTCTATTTAAATTTTGGTTTTAGGAGGAAAACAGAATGGAATATGGCTTTTTATCGGTGGTGCCGCCGCTGGTCACCATTGTGCTGGCGCTGGTGCTGAAAAACGTCTTCGTCTCCCTGCTGGTGGGCATCTTCCTCTCCGCCCTGATCCTCTGCGGCGGCAACCTCTTTGTGGGGCTGAACAACACCTTCTACAGTATTGTCGGCACCTTTGAGAGCAGCGGCAACACCATTGTGCTGATGTCTATGCTCCTCATCGGCGCCCTGATCTACCTCATTGAGCGATCCGGCGGCATCGAGGGATTTGTGGACGTCATGGTGAAAAAGCGGGGCATCATCAAGTCCAAGCGGGCCTCCGCCTTCTTCACCTGGCTCCTGGGCATCGTGGTGTTCACCTCCGGCTCCCTGAGCTGCATGGTGACCGGCTCCGTCTCCCGTCCCCTCAACGACAGCATGAAACTGCCCCATGAGAAGGCGGCCTTCCTGGTACATACCACCTCCACCCCCTGGTGCGTGCTGTTCCCCCTGAGCGGCTGGTTGGCCTCCATGACCGGCTACCTCACCTCCGGCGGCGTGCCGGAGGCTGACGCCATCACGGTGCTGATCCAGTCCATCCCCCTGAACTTCTACTGCATCATTGCCATCATCTTTGCTCTGCTGGTCACCATCTTCCCCCTGGACTTCGGCCCCATGAAAAAGGCGGAGCTGCGGGCGGAGCAGACCGGTGAGCTGGACGACCCCGCCTCCGTTCCCGAGGAGGCCCGGGAAATGAGCAAGGGCGCCAGCGGCGTCAAGCCCCGGATGAAGAACATGATCATCCCCATGATTGCCATGATCGGCGTGATCCTGGCGGTGCTGATCGTCTCCGGCAACGGCAATCCCACCAGCGGCGACGGCATGCAGGCCCTGCTGTGGGGCTGCATCATGGCCCTGCTGGTGATCTCCGTCATGGTGATGGTGGAGCGGCTGTACAACCTTGAGCAGCTGGTCAACGAGATCATGAAGGGCATGTCCACCATGCTGCCCATCGCCTGCGTGCTGCTCTTCGGGTTCACCATGGGCACCATGGTCAGCAGCCTGGACACCGGCAACTACCTCTCCTCCGTATTCATGCGGTTTTTGACCCCGGCCCTGCTGCCGGCGCTGACCTTCATCATCTCCATGCTGCTGTCCTTTGCCACCGGCACCTCCATGGGCACCATGGCTATCATGGCCACCATCGCCCTGCCCATGGCCATCAACATGGGCGTCAGCGTGCCGCTGGTGGCCGGCTCCATGTTCGGCGGCTCCATCTTCGGGGACCACTCCTCCCCCATCTCCGACACCACCATCATGTCCTGCGCCACCACCGGCTGCAACATCATTGACCATGTAAAGACCCAGATGCCCTATGTGCTCTGCTTTGCCGGGGCCTCTCTGGTGCTCTATGTGATTGCGGGATTTCTGATGTAAAAGCCCTTCGCCCCATACAGAAAAGCGCCCCGCCCGGGATACCCTGGGCGGGGCGTTTTCGGCATGTCAGAGACCTCTCTTCCGATGGCAGCAGGCTGCACGGCACAGGGGGAACTCGAGGGGGCAAAGCCCGCCTCGAATCAGATCAAATGCCCCGCAAAGCCTTGCCGCGCAAGACGTGCGGCTTGTGAAACAAGGACTTCCCCGCGGCGGAGCCGTGGGGAAGTAGCGGCATTTTTTATTGGATGGAGAAAAACCGCTTGCCGTTTTCCAAGGTGGCGGCGGCGCATTCCTCCGGGGAGATGCCCTTGATCTCTGCCAATTTTTCGCACACATAGCGGACCAGGGAGGAGTCGTTCCGCCGTCCCCGGCAGGGCACCGGGGCCATGTAGGGGCTGTCCGTCTCGATCATCAGCCGCTCCAGGGGAATTTCCCGGGCGGTCTCCACCGCCTTTTTGGCGTTTTTGTAGGTGAGCACCCCAGTGAAGGAGATCATCCAGCCCAGCTTCACCAGCTCCCGGGCCATCTCCACGCTGCCGGAGTAGCAGTGGAACACCCCCCGCACGCCGGGGAACTCCCTTACAATGGCAAGGCTGTCTCCATGTGCCTCCCGGTCGTGGACGATCACCGGCAGCCGCAGCTCCCCGGCCAGGGCCAGCTGGGCCCGGAAGGCCCGCTGCTGCAGCGCTCTGGGGGGATTCTCCTCCCAGTAGTAGTCCAGTCCGATCTCCCCAATGGCCACCACCCTGGGGTGCGCCGCCAGCTGCCGCAGGTCCTCTGCAAAGCGGTCCTCCCAGCCGGCGCAGTTTTCCGGGTGGACACCCACGGCGGCGTAGACGTGGGGGAACCGCTCCGCCAGAGCGATGGCGGAGCGGGAGGAGGAGAGGTCGCAGCCGGGATTTACCACCAGCCCCACCCCCTGCCCCGGCAGGGCGGAGAGCAGGGCCTCCCGGTCGGCGTCAAAGGCGGCGTCGTCATAGTGGGCGTGGGTGTCAAAGAGTATCATGCTCCGTTCCCTCCTGCCGTGGCGCGGCGTCAGCAGAGCTTGGCCCCGGCGGGGATGGCGTCGTCCACCATAATGAGGTGGAGCTTTTCCTCCCCGTGCTCGGTGTGGACGGCGGAGATCAGCATGCCCTGGCTCTCCAGGCCCATCATCTTCCGGGGCGGCAGGTTCACAATGGCCACCAGGGTCTTCCCCACCAGCTCCTCGGGCTTATAGTACATGGCGATGCCGGAGAGGATCTGGCGGCCTGTGCCGGTGCCGTCGTCCAGGGTGAACCGCAGGAGCTTATTGCTCTTTTTCACATTTTCGCAGGCCTTTACCTTCACCGCCCGGAAGTCGCACCTGCAGAAGGTGTCGAAGTCCACCGCCTCGGTGAGCTGGGGCTCCACCTCCACCGCGGGGAGGGCGGCCTTTTTCGCCTCGGCCTCGGCGGCTGCCAGCTCCTCCAGAGCCTTGTCCAGATCCAGCCGGGGAAAGAGGTTCTCCCCCTTGCTGACAGCGGCCGTATCGCTGAGAGAGCCCCAGGCCGCGGCGCTCTCCCAGGTGCGGCAGCCTCCACAGGCGCCGATCTGCTGGAAGAGCTTGCCCATGCTCTCGGGCATAAAGGGGGTCAGCAGAACGCCGCAGATGCGGGTGGTCTCCAGCAGGTTGTAGAGCACATGGGCCAGGCGCCCGCCGTTTTTCTCCATGTCCTTTGCCAGGGTCCAGGGGGTGTTCTCGTCGATATACTTGTTGGCCCGCTGGATCACCTTGAACACCTCGTCCAGGGCCTTGTGGGGGGCGTAGGCGTCCATGGACTCCTCGTAGCGTTTCCGCAGCGTGGCGGCCAGGGAAATCAGCTCCACGTCGCAGGCAATGTCCCCCGGCTCCGGGATGACGCCGACACAGCCCGGCTCTGTGCAGCGGGCGGCCAGTTTCTGCTCCTCCGCCGTGGCGCCGCACCCGGCGGGCAGCTGTCCGCCGAAGTATTTCCCCACCATGGCGGTGGTGCGGGAGAGGAGGTTCCCCAGGTCGTTGGCAAGGTCCGTGTTGATGGTCTGGATCAAAAGCTCATTGGAGAAGTTGCCGTCGCTGCCGAAGGGGAAGGTCCGCATGAGGAAGAACCGCAGGGCGTCCACCCCGAACATCGAAGCCAGGATATAGGGGTCCACCACGTTGCCCTTGGACTTGGACATCTTGCCCCCGTCCAGCAGCAGCCAGCCGTGGCCGAACACCTTCTTGGGCAGGGGCATTCCCATGCTCATGAGCATGGCGGGCCAGATGATGGAGTGGAACCGCACAATTTCCTTGCCCACAATGTGGACGTCCGCAGGCCAGAATTTGTCGTAGTCGTCATATTTGTCGTTGAGAAAGCCTAGGGCTGTGGTGTAGTTGAAAAGGGCGTCCACCCACACATATACCACATGGCCCGGATCAAAGTCCACCGGCACGCCCCAGGTGAAGGAGGTGCGGGAGACGCACAGGTCCTCCAGGCCCGGCTTGATGAAGTTGTTCACCATCTCGTTGACCCGGGAGCGGGGCTGGAGGAAGTCGGTGTTTTCCAACAGGTCCTG
>CAJFPI010000048.1 GCA_904398675.1 uncultured Oscillospiraceae bacterium | reverse complement strand
GCCGCTTGAGAGCGATGCCGATGGCGTCCCGGGAGTTGTCGATCATCACGATGTCGCCGCTGTACTTCTCATTCCAGAGCAGGTCCCAGCTGCCCAGGTCCGCCTCGTCCACCATGGTGGTGTTGTAGATGACCCCCATGAGGCCCCACATGTAGGGCACGGAGTACAGGTTCTCCGGGTCGTACTCCGGGTTCTTCAGCTCCGGGTCGACGTCCTCGAAGTTGGGGATGTTGCCAAAATTCAGGGGCTCCAGCATGTCCTCCTCGATCATCCGGGCGATCATATAGTCGGAGGGGATCACCACATCGTAATCCGTTCCGCCGCCGGCGATCATGGCGTACATGGTCTCATTGCTGTCGTACATTTGGTAGTTGACGTGGATGCCGGTGGCAGCCTCGAAGTCCTCCAATACGGACTCGTCGATATACTCACCCCAGTTGTACACATTCACCTCGCCGCCGGAGGCCTGCTGGGTTCCGTCGGAGGTGTCGCCGGAGTCGGTCTCCTCGCGGGAGCTGACGCATCCGGACAGGAGGCTGACCGCCAGGGTCAGGCTCAACATGAGTGCCAGAGTCTTTTTCAATTTCTTTCTCGTTCTCCTTTCAAATTTGAAAACTCATATCACCAGGGCCGCGGCCCGTGTGAACGGAAGGGATCACCGCCGCAGGGCGGCCTGGCGCCTGGCGTCCTGCCGGGCCTGGCGCAGGTTGATGATCACCAGCAGCAGCAGCACCGCCACGAACATCAGGGTGGACAGGGCGTTGATCTCCGGGCTCACCCGGCGGCGCACCATGGAGTACACCACCATGGAGAGGGTGGACGCCTGGCTGCCGGCGGTGAAGTAGCTGATGACGAAATCATCGATGCTCATGGTAAAGGCGATCAGGAGCCCATTGACAATGCCGGGCATCAGCTCCGGCAGCACCACCTTGCGGAAAGCCGTCCACCGGGTGGCGCCCAGGTCCATGGCGGCCTCCGCCAGGTTGGGGTCCAGCTGGTGGAGCTTGGGCAGCACGGAGACGATGACATAGGGGATGTCAAAGGTGATGTGGGCGATCAGCAGCGTGATAAAGCCCAGGTTGAAGCTGAAGTCAAACCAGAGGTTGGCGTTCACCGCCCACTCCTGGGCGTTCAGCCAGCCGGAGAAGTCCGCCAGCACCTGCCCCGCGAACACGAACAGCAGCATCATGGACACGCCCGTGATGATGTCCGCGTTGGTCAGGGGAATGTTGTTCACCGTCAGGCACAGGTTCCGGGGACGGCGCTTCATGCTGGAAAAGCCGATGGCCGCCGCGGTGCCCACCACGGTTGCAATGATGGTGGCCAGAATGGAGACCTCCAGCGTGGTCTGCAGGGCGCTGAGCACCGTCCGGTTCCCCAGCAGCTCCCGGTACCAGTCCAGGGTGAAGCCGCCCCAGACGGCGTTAGACTTGGAGTCGTTGAAGGAAAAGACGATCAGCACGAAGATGGGGGCGTAGAGAAAGAGAAACATCACCGCCACGAACAGGCGGGAGAGCACACCGTTTTTCTTCACAGCAGCACCGCCTTTCCCTCACCCTCGCCGAAGCGGTTCATGAGCCCCATGGAGATCAGGACGATCACCATCATCACCAGGGAGATGGCGGAGCCCAGATGGGGATTGTAGGCGGAGCCCAGGAACTGCATCTCAATGAGGTCGCCCAGCAAGAGGCTCTTGCCGCCGCCCAGCAGGCGGGAGATCACGAACGTGGAGACCGACGGGATGAACACCATGGTCACCCCGGAGAGGACCCCCGGCAGGGACAGGGGGAACGTCACCCGGCGAAACACCTGGATGCTGTTGGCACCCAGGTCCTGGGCGGCCTCGATGATCCGGGGGTCGATCTTCACGATGACGGAAAAGATGGGCAGCACCATGAAAGGCAGGAAGTTATACACCATGCCCAGCACCACCGCGCCGGAGGTGTTGATGATGTCCAGCTTAGGAAGGCCGATGGTGGCCAGGAGCGTGTTGAAAAAGCCGTTGCGCTCCAGCAGGAACTGCCAGGAGTAGGTCCGCAGCAGGAAGTTCATCCACATGGGCAGCATGATCAGCAGCATGGCCATGCTCTGCAGGCGGCCCCGCTCCCGGGCCAGAAAGTAGGCCATGGGATAGCCCAGCAGGATGCACACCACCGTGGCAATGCCGGCCAGCAGGAAGGAGCGGCCGAACACGGGGGCGTACTGCAGCATGTTGGAGAAGTTATCCAGGGTGAAAGCGCCGTCCCGGGCGGTGAGGGCGTAAACCACGACCAGAATCAGGGGCGCCACCACGAAAAGGGCCATCCACCCCACATAGGGGGCGGCAATCCACTTATTCCGCATAGCCGTCCTCCCGGCGGGCCGCTTCCCCGTCGTCCTCCTCGTCCAGGGCGTCCGCGTCGGAGAGTTCCTCATACTCCTCACTGTAGGAGCTGTAATCGCCGAACATGCCGGAGTACTGGCTCTTCTTCATGATATGGAAGCCGTCGGGGTCGATCTTCACGCCGATGTGCCGGCCCTCGGGGGAGTGGTCCGTGGTCTGGATCAGCCACTTGAAGCCCTTGAAATCCACAATGATGTCGTACTGCATCCCCTTGAAGGTGACGTTGGTGACGGTACCCACCAGCTGGCCCTCCTCCGGGGGGACGATGTCGATATCCTCCGGCCGGATGACCACGTCCACCGGCTCGTTTTCGGCAAAGCCGCCGTCCAGGCAGGCAAACTCCCGGCCGTACATCTTCACCACCCGGTCCCGGACCATGACGCCGTCGATGATGTTGGACTCGCCGATGAAGTCCGCCACAAAGGCGTTCTTGGGCTCGTTGTAGATGTCCTCGGGGGTGCCGATCTGCTGGATGGTGCCCTTGTCCATGACCACGATGGTGTCGGACATGGTCAGGGCCTCCTCCTGGTCGTGGGTGACGTAGATAAAGGTGATGCCCACCTGCTGCTGGATGCGCTTGAGTTCGATCTGCATGTCCTTGCGCAGCTTCAGGTCCAGGGCGCCCAGGGGTTCGTCCAGCAGCAGCACCTTGGGCCGGTTCACCAGGGCCCGGGCGATGGCCACCCGCTGCTGCTGGCCGCCGGAGAGCTCGGTAATGCGGCGGTGCTCAAAACCCTTGAGGCTCACCACCTCCAGCATCTCCAGCACCCGCTCCTGGATCTCCTTCTCCGGCAGCTTTTTCTTCCGTCTGACGGTCCTGCCGTTGCGTTCCTCCTCCACGACTTTTGGGATGCGCAGGCCGAAGGCCACGTTTTCAAACACGTCCAGGTGGGGGAAGAGGGCGTAGCGCTGAAAGACGGTATTTACCTGCCGCTGGTGGGGCGGGATGTCGTTCATCCGTCTGCCGTCAAAGAGGACCTCCCCGGAGACAGGTGTGGTAAATCCGCCGATGATCCGGAGCGTCGTGGTTTTCCCGCAGCCGCTGGGTCCCAAAAGGGTCAAAAACTCCCGGTCGTTGATATACAGATTGATATGGTCCAATACCTGCTCGCCGTCATAGGACATGCAGCAGTCCACCAGGCGGATCAATTCCTTACCCATACGATCTCCCCCGTTTCTTACCATAGATTGTGCCTTTCCCGCCGGAATCATTCCCAGAGGGGCAGGCGCCTTTTTGACAGAAAAGAACCTGTTTTTCACATCTGGCGGCAGGATGATCAGACAGCTCCGTACGGGGAAGTGCGGCCCCGGTACGGCCGGTCAGGGCCGCGCAGTGGAAAACAGGTAGGATAACTATATCGAAGGTTGTCGAAAAAGTCAATGGCGGAGAGAGAAATTCTGGGTAAAACTTCAGATTCTGCGCGGCAGGCCCGCCGCGCTGCATGGCGGTGTTCAGCAGATATCCGCCGCGCTGCATAAAAGAAATCCCCCGGGGCGGCGGAGGAGCCGCCTGCTCAGGGGGATTTGAAATATTTCTCCACAAAGGGGACGTGGTCGGCCTGGAAGGACCGTCCCTTCAGATAGTTGAGGAGCCCGGCGTCGGTGGGGAAGTCAAAGCGGAGGCAGTAGCTGTAGAGGGCCTGACGGGTCTCCCCATACCGGCGGTTCACGTCCCCACGGCCATATTTCCCGTCCCCCAGGAGAGGGTGGCCCGCGTCGGCAAAGCTGGCGCGGATCTGGTGAGTCCGGCCGGTGAGCAGCTCCACCTCCACCAGAGATAATTCGCCCCGCCGCTGCAGTGTTTTGTACAGCGTCACAGCGGTCTTGCCCCCGGGGACCGGGCGGTGGTAGACCTTCATCTGGTTGTTCTTCTCGTCCTTGAGGAGAAAGCAGTCGATCCGCCCCTCCGGCGGCGCCATCTGCCCCAGGGCGATGCAGAGGTAGCGCTTGGTGATCTCTCGGTCCCGGATCTTTTCGTTGAGGATGCGGAGGGTCTCGGCATTTTTGGCGGCCATGACGATGCCGCCGGTGTTGCGGTCGATCCGGTTGCACAGGGCCGGGGTGAAGGCGTTCTCCCACCGGGGATTCCACTCCCGCTTTTGGTAGAGGTAGGCCTGGATGTGGTTGATCAGGGTGTTGACCTTTTCGTTTTCATCGGCATGGACCACAAGGCCGGGCCGTTTATCCAGCAGCATCAGGTTTTCGTCCTCATAGACGATGGTGAGCTTTGGCTGGAAGAGGGTGAGAAAGAGGTTGTCCTCCCGGGGCTGGTCAAAAAACTCGTCGTTGATGTAGAGCTGCAGCACGTCGCCGGCCTGGAGCCGCTGAGAGCGCTGGGCCCGCTGACCGTTGCACTTGACGCGCTTGATGCGGATGTATTTCTGCAGCAGGGCAGGGGGGAGCAGAGGCATGGCCTTGGAGAGGAACCGGTCCAGCCGCTGCCCGGCGTCATTTTTCCCAATGGTGATTTCCCGCATGTCCTGATCGCCTCCGTTGCGTTCGTTCTCCCTATTCTACCGGCTGAGAGAGATTTTTGCAAGGGTGAAGAAAAAAGAATTGACAGCAGGGCAGAGACGTGCTATGGTATTTACAGACCGATGGTCTGTATAAAAGGGGGAGGTGTCCTATGGCGCGCAACAAATATCCGGAGGAGACGGTGAACCGCATTCTGGACGCTGCGGCGCAGCTGTTTACCGAGCGGGGCTATGATAAGACCTCCCTTCAGGACATTATCCAGATGACGGGCCTGTCCAAAGGGGCGATCTATCACCATTTTGCCTCGAAGGAGGACATTTTCCTCAAGATCTGCGACCGGATGGGGCAGGAAAATGCGGAGCGCCTGGAGCAGACCCGGGATCGCAGGGATCTGAATGGTTTGGAAAAGCTGCGGCTGATCTTCCGGGAGGCGCTGCTCTCCCACAACCAGAGGCGGATCATGGACATCACGCCTTACCTTCTGGATAACCCTCGATTCCTCGCTATGGATATCCGCGGGGTGTATGAGGACAGCGCGCCGGATTACATCGAGCCGATTCTCCGGGAGGGCATCGCGGACGGCTCTATCCACACGGAGTATCCCCGGGAGCTGGCGGAGGTCATGATGATCCTGTCGGATGTCTGGCTCCACCCATCCCTGCAGCCAACTACGCCGGAGGAGATGCGTACCAGGTGCACTCTATATAACCAGCTGACCCGGCCGTTTGGATTTGAGGTATTGGACGATGATCTGATCGAGGCGATGGTTCGCTATACCAGGGAGCTGCAGGATCAGCAGAAGGGACGGGTGAAAGACGATTCCTGACCCTTGCTGCGCAGAGTGGTTCAGCAGTCCATCCAGCAATGAGGAGAACAACTGCCCTGCGGGGCAGTTTTATCCGGGTCCAAAACAAACCGACGGTCGGTTTATATAACTTGAAATTTACAGCGGGACACAATCGATTTATTGGAATGAATGTAAGGAGGCAGACAATGGAAAACACATGTGCACCCCTTTTTCGCCGGGATTTTACTCTGGTTGTCATCGGGCAGATTATCTCCCTGTTCGGCAACGCCATTTTGCGCTTTGCCCTGCCGCTGTACCTTCTGCGGGAGACAGGCTCCTCTTCGCTCTTTGGGGCGGTGAGCGCTGCAGCGTTTCTCCCCATGGTCTTTTTCTCCCTGTTTGGCGGGGTGCTGGCGGACCGGGTCAACAAGCGGAATATTATGGTGTTTCTGGATTTTGGCACCGCCGGGCTGATCCTGGCCTTTTACCTGCTCCACGGCAGGGTTCCTCTGGTACCGCTGATGATCGTGTGCCTGATGCTGCTGTATGGGATCTCCGGCGCCTACCAGCCCTCGGTCCAGGCCAGCATCCCGGTACTGGTGGCGCCGGAGCGCATCACCCAGGCCAATGCCGTGATCAACATGGTCAGCACCTCCGCCAGCCTGGTGGGGCCGGTGCTGGGCGGGGTGCTGTTTGGCAGCTGGGGGATCGTGCCGATCCTTCTGCTCAGCGCAGCGTGCTTTTTTGCCTCGGCAGTGATGGAAATTTTTATTCGGATCCCTTACCAGCGGCCGGAAAAGGGGGGAGGGATGCTGGCTGTAGTCCGGCAGGATCTGGGGGAGAGCTGGCGGTATGTCAGCCGGGAAAAGCCGGTGCTCCTCTCTGTAACGGCAGTGCTGTCCCTGTTTAATCTGGTGTTGTCGGCGGCGCTGATCGTGGGCATCCCGGTGGTGGTGGTCAATTTCCTGGGATTGGGAGACGCGGAGCTGGGGGTCACCCAGGGAGCGTTGGGCCTGGGCGGTCTGGCCGGCGGCGTTTTGGCAGGGCTTTTCGGCGGAAGGCTGCGGCTGCGGCAGGGCAGCTGGGTCATGGGGATCTGCGCCCTGTGCACTGCGGGTATGGGGGCGGCGCTGCTGCCCGGCGTGCCGGTGTCCGGGGCCTATGCCCTCCTCACCGCCATGAGCTTTGTGGCCATGGCAGCCTCCACCCAGTTTTCTGTGCTCCTGTGCGCCGCTGTTCAGCGGGAGACGCCGCCCCACCTGGTGGGGAAGGTGATGGCCTTCCTCATGGCGGTGTCCAACTGCGCCTCGCCTCTGGGGCAGACCGCCTACGGCCTGCTTTTTGACTGGTGTGCCCATACGCCGGCAGCCGTGTTCCTTGGCGCGGCGGCGCTTTCGCTGCTGGTCGCCGCTTATTCCAGGCGTCCCTTTGTCCGCATGGAACGGGAAAATGCATAAGCTGGAAAAATTTTTGAAAAAGTATTTGACAAGCGGGGAAGGATACACTATAATACTAGTCGTGTCTTTATGAGGTGTACTATGCTGCTGAATGTCAAAAAGGTCATCAATGCCCCCGGAGAAAGGATGGACTTCTCCTTTGAGATGGATCTGTCCGATGTGGACTTCGGCGGACAATATCCGATCCAGCGTCCGGTGGTGGTAACCGGCGATGTGCGGAATATTGCGGAGATGGTCCTTCTGTCCTTCACAGCGAAAACGGTGCTCCGCTCTGTGTGTGACCGCTGTATGAAGACGTTTGACAATCCAAAGACCGTCACCGCCCAGTTCATGCTGGCCCGGGAGGTTCAGGACGAGGAGAACGACGACATCATCCTGCTGGAAAACGACGAGCTTGATCTGGGAGAGCTGGCCAAGACGGTCTTTATCCTGGAGATGGACACGAAGACCCTCTGCTCAGAGGATTGTAAGGGCCTCTGCCCCAAGTGCGGCGCGGATCTCAACCAAGGTCCCTGCGGCTGCAAGCCGGATACCGATCCGAGACTTGCGGTGCTGGCACAGCTTCTGAACAAGGACGAGTAAGACAAGCAAAATTCAGATATACAGGAGGTGTCATCATGGCAGTCCCCAAGGGAAAAGTATCCAAGGCGAGACGGGATAAGCGGCGCAGCTCCCATTGGAAGCTGGAGGTTCCCGGCATGGTCAAGTGCTCCAAGTGCGGCGCGATGCGCCTGCCCCATAGAATGTGCCCGGAGTGCGGTACTTACAACGGCCGTCAGGTCAAAGTTGTCAAGTCCTCCGTGGCCGAGTAAGCTCCAAAACGGTGAAAGGGCGGAAACCGGTGTTTCCGCCCTTTTCTTATGTGCGGATCCGGACAGGAACCGGAGCGGCGCTTGCTTTCGGCGGGGAAATGCCTTATACTGATAAAAATATCAAGTGAGGTCCTGCGTTGGTGCAACGTTGAACGGCGGACGGGATGCGGGGGAAAACGCAGTGTATACAGAAGAAGGAAAACTGATGGATCCGGTCTGGGAGGAGATGCGCCGGGCCGCAGCGGCGGTGCGGCAGGACAGAAAAATCTCCAGCCATATCGAGGCCGGCGGCGTTGCTGCGGCGGTCCAGTCCGCGTCGGGCCGGATCTACACCGGTGTCTGTGTGGACGCCTGCTGCAGCCTCGGTATTTGTGCAGAGAGAAATGCAATCTTTCGTATGATAACCTGCGGGGAGTCCGCGGTCCGGCGGGTGCTGGTGCTCATGCCGGACGGGACCTGCGGCGTGCCCTGCGGCGCCTGCCGGGAGCTGCTGGTCCAGCTGATGCCGGAGGGCTGCGGCCAGATCGAAATTTTGCTGGACGGCCAGAGGGTGGTCACGCTGGAGGAACTGACGCCCATGTGGTGGATCTAGCATTGGAAAGGAGAGCGGTACATGAGAAAAAGGAGAGTGGGGAAGATTCTGCTGGCTATAGCGGGGGTTTTGGTGCTGACAGTAGGCATCTATGCAGTTTATGTGTTCAGCTCCTATTACCGGCTGGAGGATAACATGCCGCTGATGGTGACGCCGGGAGAGGCTGCTGCCGACGCGGTTTCTCCGGGTGAGACCTACCGGGTGGCCTCCTATAATATCGGCTTTGGCGCCTACAGCGACGACTTTACCTTCTTTATGGACGGCGGGAAGGAGAGCAGGGCCCGTTCTGCCCAGGCGGTGGAGGAAAATGTGACGGGGGCGCTGGCGGAGATTCAGGCGCTGCAGCCGGACTTTGCCCTGCTGCAGGAGGTGGACGTGGACGGCACCCGCAGCCACCATGTGGATGAGCTGACGATGATTCTGGAGGCCCTGGGGGGAGACTATGACGCCAGCTTTGCCCAAAATTATGACAGTCCCTATCTCTTCTGGCCCCTCCTTTCACCACACGGTGCCAACCGCTCCGGCCTTGTCACCATGAGCCGCTACGCCATCACCTCCGCCCTGCGGCGGAGCCTGCCCATCGAGGAGAGTTTGATGAAACTGGTGGACCTGGACCGGTGCTACTCCGTGCACCGCATCGCTGTGGAAGGGGGGAAGGAGCTGGTGCTCTACCATTTCCACCTCTCCGCCTACACCTCCGACGGGACCATCGCCGAGGAGCAGCTGGAGATGCTGCTCTCGGACATGCTGGCGGAGTATGAGGCGGGCAACTATGTGATCGGCGGCGGGGACTTCAACAAGGACCTTTTAGGCAACTCTGATGAGGTGTTCGGCGTGTCCGGGGAGGAATACACCTGGGCCCAGCCTATCCCGGCGGAGCTGATCCCGGAGGGGCTGGCGGTCATCGCCCCCCTGGACGAGGACGATCCGATCCCCTCCTGCCGCAACACGGACATGCCCTACGGCCCGGAGAACTATGTGGTCATGGTGGACGGATTCATCGTCTCGGACAATGTTACCGTGGTCTCCCGGGGAACGGTGGACACCGGTTTCCGCTGGAGCGACCACAACCCGGTGTATCTGGATTTCCAGCTCCGGGAAACAGCCAGATAATAGAGAACTCCGGCAGCTGACCATATGGTCAGCTGTCGGAGTTTTTTGCTATATTTTTGCATAGCAAAATTGGCCATGTGCTGCAGAAAGCGGCACGGCCATAGGATCCAGGCGCGTGGGCAGGGGGCGGTCCGCCTGCGCAAACCTTCATGCGTAGTTTCCTTTTGCCCATTATCGTGGTGCGCTATAGCGCATGAAGGTTTATTTTGAAACGGCCAGCGCCTGGACCAGCGCCTTGTCAG
>CAJFPI010000047.1 GCA_904398675.1 uncultured Oscillospiraceae bacterium | reverse complement strand
GGTGCAGCAGGCGGAGATGCAGGTCCGGGCCGACACCAAGAAGGCCGAGGCCGACGCCGCCTACTCCATCCAGCAGGAGGAGCAGCGGAAAACCATCGAGGTCACCCGCACCAACGCCGACATCGCCAAAAAGGAGAAGGAGGCGGAGCTGGCGGAGAAGGAGATCGCCCTGAAGGAGCGGCAGCTGGACGCCGAGATCCGCAAGCAGGCGGACGCCATGAAGTATCAGGCGGAAAAGGAGGCAGAGGCTGAACTGATCCGCCGCCAGCGGGAGGCGGACGCCAAGGCCTATGAGGCGCTGAAGGAGGCGGAGGCCCGCAAGGCCGAGGCGGAGGCCCTCCGATTCTCCATGGAGCAGGAGGCCGAGGGTATCCGGGCCAAGGGACTTGCCGAGGCGGAGGCCATCGAGAAAAAGGCGGAAGCCCAGCGGAAGATGGGCGAGGCGTCGGTGCTGGAGATGTACCTCAACGCTCTGCCCGAGGTGGTGAAGAACGCCGCCGCGCCTCTCAGCCAGACGGAGAAGATCGTCATGTACGGCGACGGCAACTCCACAAAGCTGGTGAAGGACGTGATGCTGAGCGCCAACCAGATCGTGGACGGCGTGAAGGAATCCACCGGCATCGACCTGCAGGCAGTTCTGGCCGGCTTTGCCGGCGGCAAGGCTGCTGTCCATGGGACGCAGGAGGAAAACCAGGAGGAGGTCCTGCTGTAACTGCGGGACGGCAAATCCAAAATGTGAAGACAGGGCCGCGGAATCAAAAGATTCCGCGGCCCATTTCCTTTGTTTTCAGGTTTCCTCCTTACGGACTTTACGCCTGCTCCAGCCCCAGCATGTAGTAGACCGTCAGGGCATAGATCTTGATGGCGTTGAGGAAATCCTCCAGAGGCACGCACTCGTTCACCGTCCCCAGGAGGTTATGGTCTCCGGGGCCGTAGACCGGCATGGGAATGCCAGTCTGGAAGACCACATGGGAGGCGTCCGTCCCCCCCTCGCTGCCGGTGAGAATCAGGTCGGTGCCGGCCACCAGTTTCTGGGCCCGGCGCACCGCCGCCACTACCGGCGTGTCCAGGGGGACCTCCACCGGGGGGCGGAAACCGGCCCAGGGATGGATCTCCGCCCGGAACTCCGGGTCCTCCTGATGGAGCCGGTCGATGATCCGCTGGTAGTCAGCGTAGCACGCCTCCTCTGTCTCCCCCGGGTGCATGCGGCGGGTCACCGTCATTTTCACCCGGTCCGGCACCAGGTTGGATGCCTCGCCGCCGTGGATCATGGCCACCTGGACGCTGCGGGGGGCCAGGAGGGGGTGGGTATAGCTGGGGTCGGTGCTGATCTGCTCGTTGAGCTCCTGCACCGCCTGGATAAATTTGGCCGCCTTGTCTATGGCGCTGATGCCGAGATAGGGCCGGGCGTTGAAGGCGCCCTTGCCGATGACCTCAACATCCACCCGGTAGACGCCCTTGGTGGCCATATCCATCTCCCGCAGGCCCGTGGGCTCACAGTTGAGGCCGAAGTCGTCCGAATGCTCTTTTTTGATATATCCCTTCTCCAAAAGATAGAGGATGCCGTCCTTGCCGCACACCAGCTCATCGCAGACGCCGGTGAACACCACCTTGCCGCGGATGGGGATCTGCAGGCGGTTTAAAATGAGACCGGCGAAAAAGGAGCTGAAGGTCCCGCTCTTCATATCCACCGTCCCCCGGCCATAGAGGTTTCCGTCGGCGATGTCGCCGGCGAAGGGGGGATGGGGCCACTCCTTTTCATCCTGGGGCGGCAGCACATCCAGATGGCCGTTGAAGGTGCAGGTGGGGCCGTCCTCCGCTCCGCGGTAATAGGCCACCACATTGGGCCGCCCCGGCGTCCGCTCCACCAGCTCCACATCGGTCATGCCCCGCTCCCGCAGGCCGTCCATCAGGCGGGCGGCCACCTCCTGCTCCTGTCCGGTAATGCTTCGGCACTGAATCAGCTGGCGGAAGAAGGCGATAAGATCCTCCTTCTGCTCATCCACCGCGTCAATGATCCGTTTTTCAGTCTGTGTCATGATGTCCTCCAACATGTGCAATATTTTACAGCCGGGACCGTGCATGCTGCCCTGCCCGGCAAGCGGCTTGGCGTCACTGTCCGTTGACCATGGTGCAGGCCACAAAGTGGCCCGGGGAGATCTCCATTAATTTCGGGTCCTTCTCCGTACACGCCTCGGTACAGTGGTCGCAGCGGGCGGCAAAGCGGCAGCCGGGTTTGACGTTGATGGGGCTCGTCACCTCGCCCCGAATCAGCTGCACCTCCTCGCTGCGGGCGGAGAGGTCCGGCCGGGGGATGGCCGCCAGCAGCGCCTTGGTATAGGGATGGGTGGGATGGGCGAAAAGCTCGTCCGCCTCCGCCCGCTCCACGCACTGTCCCAGGTACATCACCATGATCTGGTTGGAGATGTGCTTGACCACCGACAGGTCGTGGGTGACGAACATGTAGGCAAGCCCCAGCTCCTCCTGCAGATCCATCAGCAGGTTGAGGATCTGGGCCTGGATAGAGACGTCCAGGGCGGACACAGGCTCGTCGCAGACGATCAGCTTGGGGCCGAGGGAGAGCGCCCTGGCGATGCCGATGCGCTGGCGGCGGCCGCCGTCCAGCTCGTGGGGATAGGCATTGGAATAGCGCCGGGCAAGCCCCACCTGGTCCATCAGCTGGGCGGCGCGGTTGTAAATCTCCGCCCGGGTCTTATAGGTGCGGTGGATGAACATATACTCGGCAATGATGTCAATGACCGACATGCGGGCGTCCAGGCAGGCGTAGGGGTCCTGGAAGATGATCTGCATCTCCTTGCGCAGGGGCCGCATCTGCCGCACAGACAGCTTTGTGATGTCCTTCCCCTCAAAATAGATCTTTCCGTCGGTGGGCTCGATGAGTTTCAGCATCAGCCGGCCCAGGGTGCTCTTGCCGCACCCGGACTCCCCCACCACGCCCAGGGTCTCGCCCTGGCGGATCTCCAGATCCACCCCGTCCACCGCGTGGAGCTGGGCGCCGCCCTTGAGCTTGAAGTATTTTTTCAGTCCCTCTGTCCTGACCAGGGGGGCGGATTTCTCAACCGGCATGTGCGTCCCCTCCTTCCTGATTCTGGAACAGGTGGCAGCGGAGGCTGTGGGTCCCCCGTGTCACGGTCTCCGGCCGTTTCTCCTTACAGATCTCCATGCAGTGCTCGCACCGGGGAGAGAACACGCACCCTTTGGGCAGATCCGTGGGGTCAGGCACCAGGCCGGGAATGGGCTTGAGCCGGTGGGCCCTGGCGTCGATGTTGGGGATGGAGTTGAAGAGGCCCTGGGTGTAGGGGTGGTGATCCGTACCGGTGAAAAGGTCTGTCACCGTACCCGCCTCCAGGATCTCCCCGGCGTACATCACCGCCACATCGTCGCAGGTCTGAGCCACAATGCCGAGATCGTGGGTGATCATCAGCATGGACATGCCCAGCCGCTCCCGCAGGGAGCGCATCATGGCCAGCACCTGAGCCTGGATGGTCACATCCAGGGCCGTTGTGGGCTCGTCGGCGATCAGCAGCTCCGGCTCGCAGCACAGGGCGATGGCAATCACCACCCGCTGTTTCATGCCGCCGGAGAACTGGTGGGGATAGTCGTGTTTCCGGGCAGGCAGGATCCCCACCATGCTGAGGGTTTCCTCCACCCGTTTCTCCACTTCCTCCTTGGAGATGTGCTCGTTGTGGAGGCGCAGGGCCTCCGCGATCTGCTCGCCCACGGTCAGCACCGGGTTGAGGCTGGTCATGGGGTCCTGGAAAACCATGGAGATCAGGTTGCCGCGGACGGCCTGCATCTGGTGCTCGTCATATTCCAGGAGGTTGTGGCCGTTGAAGGTAATGCTCCCCTCCAGGATCCGGCCGGTGGTGGCCGGCAGCAGCCGGAGGATGGAGAGGGCGGTGGTGGTCTTGCCGGCGCCCGTCTCCCCCACAAGGCCCAGGGTCTTCCCCTTGCCGATGGAGAGGCTGATATGGTTCACCGCCTCCACGGTTTCAAAATCGGTCTTATAGATCACCTTGAGATCCTGGATCTCCAGAATGTTGTCCTGTCTTTTCTCTTCCATATGCTACCTCCCGCGTGCTAGGACTTCAGATGGGGATCCAGCGCGTCCCGCAGGCCGTCGCCCACCAGGTTCACCGAGCAGGCGCACAGCACAATGGCCGCCGCCGGGAAGAACAGCAGGTGGGGCGCCGTCCGCATGAACTCCCGCGCCTCGGAGAGCATCAGCCCCCACTCCGGCTGGGGCGGCGGCATGCCAAGGCCGAGAAAGCTCAGGGTGGACTCGTAGATGATGATCTTGGCCACGTTCAGCGTCACGTTGACGATAATGACGCCGATGGCGTTGGGGATAATGTGGGAGAGAATGATCCTGGCGTTGCCGGAGCCGCCGGCCCGGGCCGCCTCCACATAGTCCTGCTCGGAGAGGCTCAGCACCTGGGAGCGGACAAGACGGACGTAGTTTGAGAAATAGGCCAGGGTCAGGGCGATGATCAGGTTGGTGGCGCTGGCGCCCAGGGCCACCACCACCGCCATGGTAAAGAGGATGTCCGGCACGGACATGAAGATGTCCAGCGCCCGCATGATCAGGCTGTCCACCCAGCCGCCGAAGTAGCCGGCGATGGCCCCCAGGGCGCTGCCAAGGAGGCAGGAGGTCAGCGTGGCGATGAGGGCCACGCTCAGGCTGGTCCGCCCGCCGTAGATGACCCGGGCCAGAATGTCCCGGCCGTAGCCGTCACATCCGAAGAGGTGCTCCGCCGAGGGCGGGGCCAGCATCTTGGCGTAATCCTGCTCCGTGGCCAGGTCATAGGGCAGAAACAGCGGGACCAGGATCACCACCGCTGCAATCAGTACCAGTAAAATCAGGCCAATCAGCGCGCCCTTGCTCTTGCGGAACCGGCGCCAGATCTCCTTGGCCTGGCTGGAGCGCTTGTATACGGCAGCCTGCGTCGTGTTGTTGGCAGTTTCCATTGGCTCACCCCTTCGACTTGGAATATTTGGCCCGGATGCGCGGGTCAATAAAGGCGTAAATGATGTCCACCAGCAGCATTACGATGGTGAAACAGATCGAGATCAAAATGGTGCCGCCGATGATGACAGGCTCGTCCTTGAAGTTGATGCGGTCGATGATGAGACTGCCGATGCCGGGCAGGGAGAACAGCTTCTCCACCACCACGGAGCCGCAGATCAAAAGCCCCAGGCTCATGCCGACCTGTGTCACCACCGGCAGCAGAGCATTGCGCAGGGCGTGTTTCCAGATCACCGTCCGCTCCGGCGCGCCCTTGGCCCGGGCGGTGCGCACATAGTCCTGCCGGATGGCCTCCAGCATGGAGGACTTCGTAAAGCGCATATTTTGGGCCGCCGGCGGGATGGCGATGGCCAGGACAGGCATGATGTAGTGGGAGAAGGAGCCGGTCCCGTAGCTTGGCAGCCACCCCAGCTTCAAGGAAAAGACATAGAGCATCAGCGTGCCCAGCACAAAGCCTGGGATGGCGGCGATGAAGAAGGACAGGATGGAGGGGATGGTATCCAGCAGGGAATACTGCTTGACCGCCGCCAATATCCCCAGCGGAACGCCGATCAGCGCCGCCAGCAGGACGCCCAGCAGCGAGAGCTTGATGGTCAGCTGGAACCGGGGCCAGATCTCATCGAACACGGGCTGCTTGGTGAAGTAGGAGATGCCGAAGTCCTGGTCCACCACCATGTCTCTCACATAGTTGACATATTTCTGCAGCAGGGGCAGGTCGTAGCCCAGGGCGTGATTGTATGCGTCGATGTCCTCCTGGGGCACTGTGGGCCCCAGGATCGCCAGGCCGGGGTTTCCCGGGGTGATATTCATGACGGCAAAAATAATGAAGGTAACACCCAAAATCGTGGGGATCAGAAAGGCGACGCGCTTTAAAACGTATTTATACATAGGTTGCCTCCTTTGAAAAGCTGAAAGGGGCGTGCCAGGAAATAAGGGGGAGAGCAGCTGCGCGGCTCACGGCGCAGCTGCTCTTTGCCCGCTATCACGGGGGAAATGCTACAGATGCATAGGCGGCACACCTGGCGGAACAGGTCCGCTTACTGCCAGGAGAAGTCGTACAGGTGGTAATAGGTGGGGCAGAGCTGCGCCTTGTCGATATTCAGATCATCAGACCACACCACACAGACAGGCATGTGAAGGTATGGGAAGATGGTGGCGCTCTCCGCGATGATGGACCACAGCTCGGTGTAGTACTGCTTGCGCTGCTCCACATCCGTCGTGCCGACGCCCAGATCGCACAGCTCCTCGACGCGCTCCCAATCCACGCAGCTGTTCTCATCCCGGTACTTGATTACCTGGGTGCCCTCGGACTCGGAGTGCACCTGCTGGCGGATGTTGTTGAAGTCGAAGTTGCCGCTGTCGCCGTAGATGCCCAGGTCATAGTCCTGTGCCTTCAGGCGGGGGGTAATGATAGAGGCGTCAGCAACCTCAACCTCGCAGATCAGGCCGACATCCTTGAGGTTGGACTGGATCACCTGGGCCGCTTTGGCCTTCTCGCCGGTGGCGGCGCCATAGGTGGTCAGGGTACCCACGCTGATGCCGGCCTCCAGATCAGCCTCGGTGAATCCGGCCTCCAGCAGCAGCTCACGGGCCTTCTCCGGGTTATACTCAAAGGTCTCATAGCCGCCCTCCGCAGCCGCCGGGGCCGTGGGGACGTAGTCGGAGGGCATATATTCCGCGGTGGGGGTGCCAAGGCCGCCGGCGGCCACGGCATTGACGCTCTCCTTGTCAACTGCATAGCAGATGGCCTGTCTGACCAGGGGGTTGCCCAAAATGCCGTTGTTGACGTCAGACTGATAGTTGATGCAGAGCATCCGGATGTTGTTGCCCTTAAGCACCGCGTTGTTCTCACCGGAGGCGGCCACCAGAGCATCCCACTCGGCGGTGGGGGCGTCGGTCATAAAGTCGATCTCCCCGTTTTCAAAGGCGATGACCGCAGCGGAGTCCTCGCTGATGATGATGTACTGGACCTCCTTGATAGCGGGCTCGCCCTCCCAGTAGCCGTCATATGCCTTCAGGGTAAGGCCGGAGGCGGGATCGTACTCACTGATGTAGTAGGGGCCGGTGCCGGCTGTGTGGGGGCCGGTGCCGAAGGAATCCCCGGCCTCGGTGACTTCCCGCTCACTGGAGATCTTGATGGTAAAGAAGGTGTGGTCAATGGCGGAGTAGGGATATTTCAAAGTGAAACGAACGGTTTTCTCGTCCACCTCTTCCACCTTGTCGATCATGTTGGTAACGTAGTTGAAACGGGCGTTCTGCATGGCGCGGTTATAGCTGAACACCACGTCGGATGCCTTCAGCGGATCCCCGTTCTGGAAGGTGGCGTCCTGCAGGGTGATGGTGTACACCAGCCCATCGTCGCTGATGTCCACCTCCTTAGCCAGTTCCTTGTAGTAGCCGCCCTCGGCCTCGTTGATGCCGTAGAGCCCCTGGAAAACCTGTACCCAGATAATGGGCAGGTCCGCCGTGTCGGTGACCAGCTCCCAGTCCGTGGAGATCAGGGAGGCGGTCTTGCGGATCCGAAGGACACGCTCGCCGTCGGCATTGGTGGCACCGGTGGAGGACGTGCCGTCCTGGGTCCCCCCGGTGTTGCCGCTGCCGCAGCCTGCCAGCAGCATGGCCAGGGCCAGCACTGCCGCCAAGAGAGTCAAACACTTCTTTTTCATGGTCGTTCTCCTTTTCTCTAATCTATATCCCAAGTGCGGCACCGCCGCCCCCTGTCCGCCGTCGGACGGAGGGGCCTCACTCGGCATCCCGTTTTAAAAAGGCGGTGATGCTGTGCACGGATCCGTCGCCCTTGCCCAGCTCCGACAGATCCAGCACATCCACCCGGATCCCGCTCTTTTCCAGCAGCTCCGCTGTCCGCGGTGCCTGATTTCCCATAACCACATGTCCCGGCTCCAGCGCCACAAAATTGGTGGCAAAGCCATATCTGGCCTCCGTGAAGGAGGGAATCTCCAAAATGCGGTAGCCCTTCCGCCGCAGAGCATCCACCACCTCATACGGGACCTGGCAGGCGTGGATCACCACCGTATCCTCCCCGGCCAGGTTCAAAAGTCCGTCAATATTGGTGTGGCCATAGGGGATCTGCATGGGGAGGATGTCTGTCACACCCTGGCGGCGCAGCTCCGTCTCCATCTGCTCATAGCCGCTGCGGTTGGCCCGCACGCCCAGAGAGAGGATCACGGTGTGCCGGTCCACCCACATGGCGCCGGTCCCCTCGAAAATGCCGTCTCCCGCAATCGTCTTTACAATGGGGATCCCCAGCCGTGCACAGGACTCGGCTACAAAGCGCTCCTCTCCCCGCCGCCCGGCCATGGACAAACGGGTAATGATGGCCCCCTCCGGCGTCATAAACAGCTTGTCCCGGCAGAAGACAGCGTTGGGCCGGTCGGACCGCCCCTGCTCCACATAGTACACCGCCACGCCGTGATCCCGGTAGTAGTCCGCCAGCGCGTCGTGCTGGGCCCGGAACTTTTCCGGATCGATGGGTGCGCGGAATCGGGCTGTCTCATATTGAAATCGCTCGATCTCGGGACCGGGCCGGTACAAAAGCACCGCCCGCAGCCGCCGCACCTCCGACGCGCAGCCCCAGTCGCCGCCCCAGTAGGGGATCATATCCTGCTCAATGGTGGTCTCCAGGGGAAACCAGTGCTCCCCGTCCAGTGCCTCCACATCCGGCAGCGCCTCTCCCGCCAGCAGGCACTGGTCCAGATCGATCCTTTCCTGTGCCGCCTGTCTCATAAAGCTCCTCCGTCCCCTGTCATTTCCGCTAAATTCCATTGGATAAACCAAAGGGGTATCTGTACAATGTTTCTATGTTTTCCAATATACGGATTTGATTTCATTCTGGCAAGCGATTTTAGTGTTTATTTCTATATATATCTCACTTCAAATGTGTACATATTTATATATTCTAATATATTCAGCCCATTTTCACCCATTTGCCTCGTTTTTTTCTTAAATTGTTCCAAAATTTCTTTTTTGTGATTTTGTTCACACGTTAAAATCACAAAAATCCATGACGTAAGCAGAATTTTTGTATGTGGTTTTAGAATATCTTTCCAAAATTCCTTCTTGCCTATTTTTCTATTATGTTATATATTACATATATTATCACGAAATAGAGGTGAAACTTCTATATGCCAAACGCCGTCACCCGAATGAGCGATCTGATCAAGTTCCCCGCCTTCAAGGGTCTGACGCTGCTTGCCGGCGAGGAGGGGCTGGGCCGGGGCGTCGCCACCTGCGGCATTCTGGAGTACCAGTTCTCCCCGGAGATGAAAAGCAGATACTACTACACCGCCTTTGGCGAGGGGATGCTGGTGCTCACTACTTTTATGTACGCTGTAGGCAACGAGTATCTCATCAGCGACGCAGTCCGCCGGCTGGACGCCTTGGGCGTGGCAGGGCTGGTCATTAAAAACGTCTTTCACATCCGCATTCCTGATTCGGTCATCCGCTTTGCCAACGTGTGCAAGTTTCCTATCCTCCTGGCGGAGGACACCCAGGACAACGCCTTTGAAAATCTGGTGCTGGCGTTTCACAGCGCGGTGGAGATGCGGGCCAGGGCCGACATGCAGCAGCGGACCGCCGAGGAGCTTTTGCATCAGGATCTGGACGAGGCCGCCGTGCTGCGGAAGACCTTCCAGCTCTATCCCTCCATCGGGCACCACTACCGGGCGGACTACTATCTCTCCAAAGAACCGGTGGATGACGAGACCTGGGCGGCGGTGGAGGATGTGATCCGCAGCGCACCGCCCCCCTTCAAGGGCAGCTGCCGCTACCAAAACGGCATCTTCCTCTTCCACACTCTGGACAACACCTGCTGGGCGGAGATCGTCGAGAACCGGGACCCCACCATTTTAAAAGTGCAGGCGCTGCTGCCCCGCTGCGCTGTAGGCATCAGCTGGATCCACCACCGCCTGGACGGCATGAAGGCCGCCCTGGAGGAGGGGCTGCAGGCCGCCTCCATTCTGCAGGGACCCGGCGTCATGCGCTATGGCGAGATGGGGACCTACCGCATTCTCTTCGGCGCCTCCGGAGACTACCGGATGAAGGAGTTCAGCAACGACATCCTCCAGCCGATCTTCGACTACGACGCCGGGGAAAACGGCCGTCTGGCCCAAACGCTGTTCGGGCTTGTGGAGTGCGGATGCAACCTTCATCTGCTCTCCAAGAAACTGGGGCAGCACGAAAACACCCTGCGCCAGCGGCTGGGGCGCATCGCCTCGCTGACCGGGCTGGACTTTCGCAAGGTGGACCAGTATGAGCAGCTCTCCCTGGCTGTCAAGATCCACAACTGCATCGAGGGCCGGGGCAAGCTCCCCCTGAATTAGGTGCAAATGCCCCGCGCGTTTTCTCCTGCCAGAAAATGGCGCTGTTCCCTGTACAGAGGTTGACTTGCAGGGGTTGTTTCTATAAAATAGAAATCGAAGAAAGCTGAAAGCTGTTTTCAGCAACAACATAAGGGAACAAATCCGGTAGAAAAGAAAGGAACGGGAACGTATGAAAACAATCAAACGGTGGGCGGCGATGGCCCTCGGAGCAGCAATGTCACTGTCCCTGGCCGCCTGCGGCCTCGGCGGCGTCAGTGACAGCGACGCTGTGACCTTTGTTCAGGGCAACCTCGACGCCTACTATCTGGGGCAGTATAATGACGACTACTTAAAGTTGATGGACATGACAGAGGAGGAGGCCGCTGAAGATCACGCCTGGAATGTGGAGCAGGAGGCGCAGATCATGATGACCGCCTTTGAGATGTACGCCACCGAGACCACCACCGCCAAGATGGAGGAGCTGGTGGAGGAGATCTACTCCCACAGCAAATATGAGGTCAATTCCGCCAACAAGCTGGATGACGGCAGCTACGCCGTTTCCGTGACGGTCTATCCCATTGATATCCTGGTGCAGTACACTTCCAGCACCGACCATTACGCCATCTGGGAAAATCTGCTGACAGAGCATGGCATTACCACCCAGGAAGATCTGGACGCCATGTCCGACAGCGACTATGAGGCGATGGAGGACGCCTATGCCGACACCATCATCCAGGGGATCCGGGATCTGATGCCCAGCATCGGCTATGAGCCGGAGCAGTCCGTTGTGCTGCAGCTGCAGCTGGAGGGCAACGTCTACACCCCTGTGGAGACGGATTGGCAGAATCTGGACGCGATGATCGTGGATTACAGCGGCCAATACGCGGAGTAAGCAAAATAGAAAAGCCCGCCGCCAGGACATTGTCTTGGCGGCGGGCTTTTTTCAAGCGTCGGTGCAGGGCAGCGCCGGCATGATTCAAACTTGTCGTGAATGGGAGCTGAACGGAGGCGGCGCCTGCCGCTCAGCCGGATTCATCCGTTACAGCAGCGCCAGCAGGACGAAGTTCAGGATGAACAGGAACGTGGCGCACCAGAGGATGGGATGGACCTCCTTGGCCTTCTTGGTGCAGATCTTCACCAGGCAGTAGGTGATGAAACCGAAGGCGATACCGTAGGAGATGCTGTAGCACAGGGCCATGAAGAGCCCGGCGAAGAAGGCGGGCACCGCCTCCTCCAGATCCGTCCACTTGATGTCGGCAAAGGAGGAGACCATCAGGATACCTACGACCACCAGAGCGGGCGCGGTAGCGGCATAGGGGATGGCGCTGATAAAGGTGGAAAGGAAGGCGCTGGCGATAAAGCACAGGGCAACCACAACACTGGTCAGGCCCGTCCGGCCGCCGGCGCCGATGCCCGCAGCGCTCTCCACGAAGGTGGTGGTGTTGGAGGTGCCGAAGATGGCGCCGATGGAGGTGGCGGTAGCGTCAGCAAAGAGAGCGCGGTCCATCTTGGACTTAAAGCCGGTGTTGGTTTCCAGGGCTCTCTCATCCTCCTCGCTGAAAATGCCGCTGCGGCGGCCGGTGCCGATGAAGGTGCCGATGGTGTCAAAGGTATCGGACAGGCTGAAGGAGAAGATGGTGATGAGCACCAGGGGAATCTTGGCGGGATCACTGAAGAGGGAGCCAAAGCCCTCGTTGGTGAAGATCGCTCCGAAGGTCTGGGGCAGCGCCGCGCAGGCCTCCGCAAAGCTGATCGAGTCGCCTGTGTGCGTGACGCCCATGGGGATGCCGATAATGGTGGTGACCACGATGCCGATGAGGATGCCGCCCTTGACCTTCATGACTTCCAGGGCAATAATCAGAACGAGGCCGATGAGGAACAGCCAAAGCGCGGGGCTGTTCAGCTTGGCAAGCTCCGGAACGATCCCGGAGGTGACAACAGTGGCCCCGTCCTCGCCCACAGCGGCGCCGGTGAAGGAGATCACATCAATGTTCAAAAGGCCGATGTAGGCGATAAATAGGCCGATGCCGCCGCCGATGGCGTGCTGCAGGCTGAGGGGGATGGCTTTGATGATATACTTGCGGATCTTGGTCACAGTGATGAAAATATTGATGAGACCGCAGATAAAGACCATGGTCAGCGCCTGCTGCCAGGTGAACCCCAGGCCAAAGCAGACTGTGTAGACAAAGAAGGCGTTCAGCCCCATGCCGGGAGCCTGCGCATAGGGGACGTTGGCCACAAGGCCCATGATCAGCGTGCCGATCACGGAGGCAATGATGGTGGCAAGGAACACCGCGCCCCACTCCATTCCGGACTGGCTGAGGATGCTGGGGTTAACGACGATGATATAGGCCATGGCAAAGAAGGTTGTAATTCCTGCCATGACCTCTGTCCCTACCGTGGTTCCATTTTCTTTGAGTCTAAAAAATCTGTTCATAACTATTTCTCCTCTCGCAAACCCAAACGATGCGGCGCTGCCAGCTCACAGCAGCACAGCTGCCCTGTACCTGAATTTTACTATGAAACGGGCAGAAAAGCAATCAGAACATTTTCTATTTTTCCCGAATCCTCTCTGCCCACTCCTGTACAAAAGCCATGAAACCGCCCGGAATCAGGGGATTCCAGACGGTTTCATGATCAAAAACTCCATGCCGGACAGCCCGGCAGAGCCGAAAGGCCCTGCTCCTCCTTACAGTGCATCAGACGTTTGGCATCCTGGCCGTGGGCATCATCAGGACTTTTCCGCTGCCGCGGTAGACATTTACGAGCCCCTCCCCGGAGGCGGCGGAGCCGATCAGGCTCTTTCCCGAGCGCTCCACAGTAAACTCCAGGCTCTTGCTCCAGGCGATGGCGTAGTTTCCGTCCACCTTTAAAACATCGTTTTGAAGCGTGATCTCGATCAGCTCCTCCCGCGGGCAGTCGGATTCGATGCAGAAGACGCCGCTGCCCATAAGGCTCAGGTTGAAAAGCCCCTCCCCGCCGGCCACGGCGGAGGAGATGTTGGAGCGCATGACCGCCTTATGCTGCAGCGTGGACTCACAGGCCAGAAACAGCCCGTCATCCAGCACAACGGCCCCGCCCCAGTCGGCGGCGTCCATCAGGATCAAATGCCGGTAGGTGGGCTCCAGCACCAAAATACCGTCGCCTGTGTACTCCGGCTTGATGGCGGACTCCCCCGTAGCCTTGCCGCGGACGGCTTTCCCAAAAAAGTCCCCAACCCCCTTGATGCCGGTGGTAGCGCTGACATTGCCCAGCATCCACTGCATGGCGCCGGCCTGAATGGTCACATGGGCTCGGTTTAAGTAGCAGACCAACTGGCGTTTCCGCACGTTCATCTGTGCGCTGTAGTAGGCTGTGATGGCAGAGTCTGGGGTAACGCTCAGATCCCGCTGGTACTCCACCACCTGAAAGGCGCCCCGCTCCGAGAGGATCTTGACATCGTCATTATCCGTAAAGTTGGAAATCTGGTACATGCCTGTTCCTCCTCATCCAAATGTTAAGCTTTTTCAGCTTTCGAATACCGCCATTATACGGTACCAATATCCAGCTGGCAAGACTGCAGGGAGAAATTTACGCACAGTTAACAGGGAATCCCGCCCTTTTCTCAGCCTGCGGGCGGGGTCTGGGCCAATCGGGCGATGCGGGAGATCAGCGGCAGGCGGGCATTGAACAGATTGACAAACCGGCCTACCAGCAGCGCTGCCACCACAGTCCCCACCCCCAGGCCGTTGAGCCGATGGAAAAATACCAGGGACATGGTGAGGGAGAG
>CAJFPI010000046.1 GCA_904398675.1 uncultured Oscillospiraceae bacterium | reverse complement strand
GAGGACCGGGAGGCCCTGGCGGTGGCCCGGAAGGCCCCCAAGGCCCTGGTGGTCCTCAACAAGAGCGACCTGCCCCGGCGGCTGGATACCGCCGCGCTGCCCCCGGACCTGCCCCAGGTGGCGGTGTGCGCCAAGACAGGGGCGGGCCTGCCGGAACTGGAGAGGGCGGTGGCGGAGCTGTTTCCCTCCGGCGAATCCCCCCGGGGGCAGTTTGTCACCAACCCCCGGCAGGCGGAGGCGGTAGGCCGGGCCCTGGCGGCTGTCCAGGGGGCCGAGGCCGCCCTTACGGGGGGCCTCACCCCCGACGCGGTGCTCACCGACGTGGAGACAGCCCTGGCCGCCCTGGGGGAGCTCACCGGAAGGACCGCCCGGGAGGATCTGGTGGCACAGATCTTCTCCCGGTTCTGCGTAGGGAAATAGGGCGCAATATGGAGCCTGCGGCCTGGGCTTTTGCCCGGGCCGTATTCTTTTTGATTTTTCTCTTGACAACCCAAGAATCTGTGGTATACTACAAATCATAAGTAGTAAGTAATAAGTAATAACCAGTAACCAAATGCCGATACAGGAGGAATCCACCATGAACGACCTGTCCCTTGTCCAGCAGTACCTGCTCTGCGCCGTCAGCGACGGCGGAAAGCTCACCAGCCTCCACAGCGAGCGCATGATCTGTTTCCTGGCCGGGGGCCTTTTGACCCTGGAGCTGGCAGGCTGCGTGGCGGCGGAGGGAAAGAAGAAGGTCTCCGCCACAGCCCCCCTGCCGGAGGGGCTGGCGTATCTGCGCCCCATGTACGACTTTATTGTGAAAAAGGGGCCGGTGGCGGCGGAGAAGGTGGCGGAGGAATTCTATTCAGGAATGACCTCCAAGAAATTCGACCAGCTCTTCAACGCCGTGGGGGAGAGTCTGGCCGCCCTGGGACTGGCGGAGGCGGCGGGCCCGGGCCTCCTGGGCGGGCGGAAGTCCTTTAAGCCCGTGGGGAAGGCCGTGGACCAGGTGGTGGAGACGCTCCGCGCGGAGCTGCTGGAGGATGCCCCCATCACCGAGGACGCGGCGGCCCTGGCCGTCCTGCTGGACCAGGGCGGCTGCATCAAGGCCTACTTCTCCCCCTATGAGCAGAAGTCCATCCGGGAGAAGTTAAAGGCCCTGTCCAAGAGCGAAACCGGCAAGCTGGTGGAAGATATGATGTACTTTGTGGAGGATCTGGTGTCTGTCATGGCGGCCCTCACCGTCCTCAACGGGATGTGAGCCATGTCCCGGCAGAGAAGTCTGGAGGTCATCCAGCAGGCGGAATATGTGACCATCGGGGAGCTGGTGCGCCTCACCGGCGTCCGGTACAGCACTCTGAAATTTTACACTGAGGAGGGCCTCCTACCCTTTGAGCAGGCGGAGGAGAACCTGACGCGGCGGTACCGGCGCCAGGAGAGCATTCAGCGCATCCAGGAGATCCGGGACCTCCGGGCGGCGGGCCGGTCCGTGCCGGAGATCAAGGCGCTGCTGTGTTCCGCCGGGGGCGGGAGCTAGCTATCCGCAGAGCGCAGTTTATCCATCATCAAAACAGCGGCAGGGAGAACCCTGCCGCTGTTTTTGTCTTGCCCACCGGACTTGACCTAGCGCATTTTCAGTCCAATTTGTAATTTCAATATCAAAAATTGCTCTTTGTATTACTCTCCCGGCTCATTGCGGATCACTTCCCTATCTTCCACATGCGGACGGCGGCTCTTTTCCACCAGCGCGGCAAAATCCTCCAGCGTGTCCCCTGTCCGCTCCACGCTGTTCTCCAGCAGCTGAAAGAGACAGTTGGGGATCTCCCCCAGCCGCAGATTTTTCGCAATGCAGGGGGTGCACCCCTGAGCGTGCCGGGTGGGGTGCAGGGGACAGCTCCGGTTCCGGCAGGTGCAGAAGGAAACGCTTGTCTCCATCCTCTCCGCCTCAGCGCGTCAGCTCTTCAAAGAGGGCGGCCACATGCTCCGCGATGGCGCAGTCCTGCTCCTCCGTTCCCCCCGCCCACGCCGATGCCGCCGGCAATCTTTCCCCGGTAAAACAGGGGATATCCCCCCGCCACCAGGGTGATCCTGGGATCGTTGGCCTGAATGGCCATCAGGGACGCCCCCTCGGCAGCCGCCGCGGCCACGTCCTTGGTTTTGCAACTGGGTGACGGCAGCGGTGTAGGCCTTGCCCGGGACCAGGGTGATGCTCAGCACCAGGCCCTCCCCGGCAATCCGCTCTGTCAATTCCCGGTCCAGGGCCAGCACCACCTCGATCACCTGGTTTGCGGTGAAGGCCAGGGCCAGCGCCAAGAGATCCTCCTCCCGGGAGGGGGCCAGCACCGTCCCCCGGAGGGGCGTGTCAATGCGGGAGATGGAGTACTGCCCCGCCTCATAGTCCAGGATGCCGGAGGGGGTGTGGAGCCGCAGGGCCCCGTCCAGCACCAGGTAGAGATAGGGCAGCTGGATCCGGGGCATCTGGACCTTCTCCCCGGAAAAGCGGCAGGCCCACATCCGGGGGGCTCCCGTCTCCCACCAGCCCTCCGCCGGGGCCAGCGCCCGGACCTCCCGTTGCAGCCGCCGCAGCACCCTTCCCTGCCCCATGGCTTTCCCTCCTGCTGAAAGTGTGAAAAAGCGGCAGAGACCCCTCTGCCGCCGCTTGACCTGTTTGGGGCTGCCGCCTTCCGTTTCGCGGTGCGCCCGTCCAGTCCGAATTGTAGTATAAATCAAGAAAATTACTATTTGTATTATTCTCCCGGCTCGCTGCGGATCACTTTCCCCATATTCCACATGCGGACGGCGGCTTTTTCAGCCTCCTCCTTCTCCGCCTCGGTACGATAGGGAAACTCCGCCGTCCGCGCGCCGCAGTCCAGGCACTGGATATAGACGCACCAGCCCCCCTCGTGCTCCAGGGAGCCCACGCCCTCCCGGCAGGCGGGACAGTCCTCCATATGCATCATTTGTTCACTCCTCCTTCCCGCTCCCGGACAGAGCGCAGCTGCTGGGCGCTCTCCTCCTCCAGGCGCTGGCTCACCGCCATCTTGCGGATGATATTCTTCATGGTGTTTTCCAGGTCGCTGCCCTCCCGGTAGTCGGCGGGGAAGATGAAATCCACCCGCCCATCCCGCAGCAGCTGCTCCACACCCCTTTTGTTCACCGCCTGGTAGACGGCGATGGCCTGACCCCCGTAGGAGCGCATCATCTTCATGCAGGGAACGTCGCTGAGCCCGTCCCCCACATAGATCATGCTGGTGAAGGGAACGCGCTTGCTGTCGTCGGGCATGGACGCGTTCAGGTCATGGTCGTTGGACACGTCCAGAACGCCCTTGTTGATCCGGTAGACAAACTGGGTCTTGGCCGTGAAATTCACCGCCATTTTGGGCCACACCGGCTCCCCCGCCTCGTTGTAGTAAAACTCGCTGGCGTAGATCTCCTTGAAGGCGCCGGCAATGGCGCTGCCCTCGATGATCTCCCTGAGGCCGGAGGAGATGACATAGTGCTCCACCGTCACCCCCTGCTTATCCCCAAAGCGGTTGATCCGGTCAAACCAGTCCGCCACGCCGGGGAAAAAGGAGATATGCCGCCCCTGGCGTTTCAGGGTCTCCCGGGTGAAGAGCACCCCCCGCTCCCGGCAGGTCTGCACCATGGTGTACATATAGGCCAGGATGCCGTCCATCTTCTCCTTCCAGCCAAAGCGGTTGGCCAGGCGCCAGAAGTCCTCCGGCACCATGCCCAGGCTTGGGATAAAGCCGTAGTTCTGCATGTCCTGGGTACACAAGGTCTTGTCGTAGTCGTACAGGATCGCCACAACGGGCCGCTCTCTATCCATACAGACGCCTCCCCTCCAGGGACAACCGGCGGCCGGAGGCCGCCTATTTGGCTGTGAAACACAGTAAAGCAGCTATGCAGCACAGAGGCCGGGCCAAGCGCGCGTATATGGGAACCGGGCCCTGCCCTGCTCTGCCGACAAGCCATGCCGGCAGCACATACGCCTCTGTGCCAAATCAGTCGTCGTGCTTATAGTTGCGGCCAAACTGCAGGTCATCCAGATTGATGATCCGCGTGGCCTCCTCCGGGTCGGATTCAAACAGCGTCCCCTGCTCCTCCGCCTTAGCCTGGGACACTGTGGAACGGATGCTCTTCTCCACGGTCTCTTCATCCACATCCCAGTCCCGGCGGCGCTCCCTGCGGTGCAGCCGCTCCCGCAGGTGGGAGATGCTGGGCAGCGGGCTGGTGAAGAAGTTCTCATCCACAACCTCGTCCTCCTCGTCCTCCTGCATCAGGTCATCCGCAGGCGGGGGGAAGTCCTCCGGTTCCACCGCGTCCAGCGGGGCGGCCTCCTCCTCGTGAGGGGCGGAGGCCTCCACAGGCGCCGCGGCGGCCTGCACCTCCGGCATAACCGGCACAGCCGGGGCGGCGGGCGGCTCCTGCCGCACCGGCGGCGGCGGAACCATCTCCTCCAGCCGGGCCAGGATCTTCATCTGCTCCTGGCAGTTGCCCCGGGCGATCTCCATAAACTTCCGCACCGCGTTCCTGGTCTTCTCCAGGCGGTAGTCCTCGGCGGACACAGCCTCATCCACCTGGGCCTTTTTCTCCGCCAGCCGCTGCTCCTCCTGGGCTACCTGCTGCCGGAGCTCCTCGATGCGGTTTTTGGCCACCTGCTCCGCGTCGCCCATCAGCTCGGAGCGGCGCTGCTCCACCTCCTGCATCGCGGCGTCCCGCTTGGCCTCGGCCTGGGCCACGATCTCGTCGGCCATCTTCTGGGCGGCCAGGAGGGTGGCCCGCATGGTCTCGTCCACCTTGCGGTACTCCTCGATCTTGTCATTCAGCTGCTTGACCTTGTTTTTCAGCGCGGCGTTTTCCTTGAACAGGCTGGTGTAGTCCTCCGTCAGCCTGTCCAGAAATTCGTCCACAGAGGCCATTCCATAGCCACCCATCACAGCCTTTGGGAAGGTTTTGCTGCTCACTTCCTGAGGCGTCAACATCTCTCTGTTCCTCCCTTAAAAATACAGGCCGTTGCTCTCCAGCTCGTCCAGCAGATCCCCCACCAGCTCCACATGGTAGGGGGTGATGATATAGGTGTTGGCAGCCACCTTCTTGATGCGCCCCTCGCTGGCGTAGGCCACGCCGGAGAGGAAGTCGATGAGCCGCCGGGCGATATCCTTCTGGGTGGACTCCAGGTTGATCACTACCGTCCGTTTCTCCTTCAGGTGGTCGGCGATCTCGCTGGCCATCTCAAAGCGCTCGGGCTTGACCAGCACCACCTTCAGCTGGGTGGTGGCGGCGATGTTCACCACTTTGTTGCGGCGGTCGTCCAGGCTGGAGGATTTGCGCTCCGGCCGGCTGCGGTCGTCTACAAAAGGCGAGGGCTCCTGCTCCTCATACTCCTCCTCATAGTCGTCCTCATCCTCATAGGGATTGAAGATCTTCTTCACCTCATCAAATATTCCCATGGACGTTGCCTCCTTCGTTGTTGTAGTTTCTCGCGCCGAAAATAGCCGTACCCACCCGGACAATGGTGGCTCCGGCGGCAATGGCGTCCTCAAAATCGTCGCTCATGCCCATCGACAGATATTCGAACTTATTATGGAACACTTTTTCCCCTATGTCAATATAAAGACGGTAAACCTGCTGAAAATAGGGCATGTTTCCATGTGGCTCACGCTCCACCGGAGGGATGGTCATCAGCCCCTTCATCTCCACATGGGACAGTTCCTTTGCCCGCCAGGCGGCCTCCTCCACCTCGCCGGGAGCAAAGCCGCTCTTGCTCTCCTCGCCGCCGATGTTCACCTCCAGCAAAATAGGCTGGACAATGCCGTGCTTTTCCGCCTGGCGGTCGATCTCCTCCAGCAGGGGGATGGAGGAGACGGAGTGGATCAGATCCACCTTGCCGATGATCTGGCGGACCTTGTTGCGCTGGAGGTGGCCGATAAAGTGCAGCGGCGCCCCCGCATAGGCCCCCTGGTCATACTTGGCCAGCAGCTCCTGCACCCGGTTCTCCCCCAGCGCGTCGATACCGGCGGCGATGGCCTCGCGGCAGGCGGCGGCGTCGTTCATCTTGCTGGCACCTACCAGAAGGATCTCCTCCGGTTTCCGCCCGGCTTTCTCTGCCGCAGCGGCCATCCTCTGGCGGACGGATTGCAAATTCTCTCTGATTGACATACTTAACCGATCACCTTTCCATCATATAGTTCTTTTGCTGTAACAATAATTTCATCGCCGCTGCGCAGCGTGCGCAGCTCCCGGCCGGTCTCCGAAAGGCTGCCCATCTGGTCCGGCGCCGCCTGGACCAAATAGTAATCCTCTCCCTGATAGAGGATCTCCACCGGCTTAAAGCGGGCCATGGTGCCCACCCGGCAGTAAACCCCGGTGAGGGAGACGCTCTCCTCCTCCCCCTCCTCATTTTCCATGGTGGTATCCCACACCCGCACCGCCGTCTTGGGCACCCGGATGCCGCTGTAGGAGCTTAAAATGATCTGGGCACTCTGATCCCGGAGAAGGGTGGTAACAGAGATATAGCGGTCCGCTGAGAGGACCACCAGCTGCTGCCCGTTTTCCGCGGTGCTGATCCGGTCCACAGTCATGGGGACATCCTGCTCCAGGCCGCTGACAAAGCGGAGGGAGACCTCCTCCCCCTCCCACAGCTGCGCCGCATCCTGCTCCGACAGCACCGCAACATAGTACCAGCGGCTGCCGTAGATGATCTTCCCCACGTTGGAGGTAAGGGAGGCGTCCGGCGCTATGGCCTTCAGCTGGCTGGGCGTCAGCTCCTCCAGCATGTCCGGCGTGAGAACCGCCTCATATCCGTCCACCAGAGAGGAGTAGTAGCCCCCCTGGGAGACGGTGACGGAGGTGCTGCCCTGCCGGGCGGTGGCTGACAGGGTACGGATCTGGCTGCTGAGGCTCTCCAGCTGGCTCTCCACATCGCTCTCCCCGCTGTAGGTGTACTCCCGTTTCAGGATGTAGGTCTCCAGGGTCTCCGCCGCGTCCTCCGCGGCGGTATACCGCCCGGTTTCCATGGCGCTTTTCAGCGCGAAGATCTCCTCGCTGATGCTGCTGTCCAGCTGCAGCACCTCCTGGCTGCCGGAGGCCACGCTCTGGGCATACTCCAGCTGCTCCAGCTGCTGGCGCAGCTGTTTGAGCTCCTGGGCGTCTGCCAGCGCCTCCTCGCTGTGGTAGACAACTGCCACGCTGCCCCCGGCGGAGACCCGCTCCCCCTCGTCCCGGCTGATGTACAGAAGGCCGTCATAGCTGGGCAGAACCTCCTCCTCCCGGACCAGATAGCCCGAGACGGTGATGGTCTCGTCGCTCTGATAGGGGTAGGCTACCGTAGTGGTCAGGGGGTCCAGGAGGTAGCCGGACAGGACGGCCCCAAAGTAGACCAGAACTGCCGCCACCCCTGCGACCCCCAGAATTTTCCACACAAAATTGCTCTCTTTCATGGGCCGCCTTTCTCTCTTGGCGCACCCCCCGCTTTTAGATCTCACCGGTCAGCTCCACCGGCCGGATAGGCGCGATGGTGGAGATGGCGTGCTTGTAGATCATATTTTGTTTCCCGTCGCTGTTGAGCACCACCGTAAAGGCGTCGTAGCCGGCGATGGTGCCCCGGATCTGAAAGCCGTTCACCAAAAACACGGTGACCTGACAGCCGCTGCGCCGGGTCTGGGCGAGGAATACGTCCTGCAATGCTGCTTCTTTTCCCATTTGTCTGCACTCCTTCTATATGTATATCAGTGGCAGACAAAACCGCTTGTCCGCCCTGGGTCTATCCTAACCCCTGGACGGCTAAAATTTCTGTCGCTTCCTGCAAAGCCTTATCAAAATCGAGGACCTTGTCCCAAAAAATCCAGTGGATCTCCCCGTTGCGCCTGAGCCAGGTGAGCTGCCGCTTGGCATACTGCCGGGACCGGAGCTTTACCTCCTCCACCGCCTGCCCCAGCGCCGCCTCCCCCCGGAGATAGGCTCCCAGCTCCTTGTAGCCGATGGCCTGGAGGGCGGTGCAGTCCCGGGGAAGGTCCTGCCCCAAAAGCCAGCGGGCCTCCTCCAGAAGGCCATGGTCCACCATCTCATCCACCCGCCGGTTGATCCGCGCGCGCATGTCCGCCCGGTCCCGGAAGGCAAGGCCCAGATAGACCGGGTCATATTTCCGCTCCCTGGCCCGGTCGGCGGCGTTGTGGGCGGTGATGGTCTCCCCCGTCTCCAGATACACCTCCAGGGCCCGGAGGATCCGCTTGACATCGCCCTGGGGGATCCGGTCCGCCGCCGCGGGGTCCACCTCCCGCAGCTGGCGGAGAAGGGGCTCGATCCCCTCCTGCTCCAGCCGCTGCTGCAGCGCGGCGCGGACCTCCCCTCCGGCGCTGCCGGCGGCAAAGTCCCGCCCGGCCACAAGGGCGTCCAGGTAGAGGCCCGTCCCCCCCACCAGCACCGGGCGCCTTCCCCGGGCCAGGATGTCCTGAATGCAGCGGTCCGCCTCGCGCACAAACCGGGCGGCGGACCAGCTCTCCCGCACATCCGCCACCGCCACCATGTGGTGAGGCACGCCCTCCATCTCCTCCGCCGTGGGGGCGGCGGTACCGATGGGAAGGCCCCGGTAGATCTGCATGGAGTCCACGCTGACCACCTCGCCGCCATAGCGCTTTGCCAGCAGCACACCCATCCGGGTCTTCCCGCAGGCGGTGGGGCCCACCACACAGAGGAGCTTTGGTTTTTCTGCCATAGGCATTCTCCTGTTTTGTTTTCCCCTGCCGGGGAGGGGGCTCTTTCGGCAGCCTTGCCGAAAGGAGAGGGTTCCCAACCCTCCGGGGGCGCACCTCTTAGGAACGGGTTCCGCCCCCATGAAAGGAACGCTTTCCCGCCCCCCATTCTCTTTTTGAAAAAAGACTACGCCCGCAGGCGTGTATCGGAGGGCAACCGCCGCTGTGCGGCGGCGCTTGGCCCGGAGATAAACGGGCCGCGGCCGGTCCAAGAGAAAAACTTTTTGTCTGACAGAGATAGTTTTCTTTTCTCCGGCGAAAAAATTCTCCTTTCGCTGCGATTCGTGTCTCGCTACGTCTATTACCGCGCTCCTCGCTGGCGCTTAGCGCTGCTGCGGCGAAATGCGGTAGGGTGTTCGTCTACCATCTCACCACCAGGGCAGCGCGCAGCGGAGCGGAAAGCGCGGAAAAAGGAGTAGTGACACACATCGGCGGCGAAAGCGGATTGGTCTGGTGGAAGAGGGACGGAGTTTCCCTATTTGGAAAAAAGCGCCCTTTTCTTTTCCACCGTCCACGGCGCTTTTCTTTTCGGCAAGACGAAAAGAAAAGGGGGGTGGGAAAAATACTTTTAAAAGGGAAAAAGCATTTACGCTCTTTTGAACATCTTCTCCAGCTCGTAGCGGGTGAGCTTTACG
>CAJFPI010000045.1 GCA_904398675.1 uncultured Oscillospiraceae bacterium | reverse complement strand
TTGATATAATGTCTTAACATGTATATATAATATCACGCTTGTTATCGGAATGCCACAATAATTTTTGTGAGCGTGGTAAATTCTTCTACTTTCATCAGATGGGAGGAACTATTTATGGTAACCGTAAACTATCTCTCCACCGGAGAGGGGCGGATCGGCGTCAACTATACCCTGCGCTCACTGGAGGCCAGCCCTGCGAGAGATGAGGAGAGCTATGTGGGCCGCGTGCTGGATCTGCAGCTCTCCGCCGCCGACTACGCCATGCTCAAGGGCGCGGCCAAGTACATCGCCGTCACAGACCGGTTCAAGGACGTAATCCGCACCTTCTCCGTCCCCGAGGGGGAGACCCCCGCCGGTTTCCGCCTGGAGAGCAGCCTGGAGGCGGGCGGCGTGCTGCGGGTGGATCTGGTCCGCGACATCTCCTATGACAAAAACGGCGTAAAACGCCCCACCAAGGTGATCTTCTCCGCAGATTCCGCCAACCCCTACGAGGTAGCTCCCATCGCGCCGCTGCTGGGCAACCTGACCTGCAACCCCGGCATCGTCTATGACCTCTTCATCAATAACCCCGCGGCCAACGTGGGCGGCAAGTTCAAGACCCGTGAGGAGGTTATGGCGGAGATCGGCCGGGTGCTGGGCCCCGGGTGCGACATCTCTGTGGAGCTGAATAACCCCTTTGAGCAGGATTTCAGTAAGATCCTGGAGGAGTGCGAGCAGTTCAAGGAGCTGCTCAGCGAGTACCGGCTGGTGATCAAGGTCCCCCATACCGGCCCCATCAACGCCGCCAACGTGGGCGAGCTGATGGAGGGGGACAAGCGGTTCTCCATCCGCTATGACAAGGGCTCCACCGCCGACGCCCTGGCCGGCCACAACCTGGCCCTCCGCCTGCGGGAGCACGGCTACCGCATCAATTACACCCTGATGTTCGAGCCCTATCAAACAGCCCTGGCGCTGCAGGCCAAGCCCTATTTCATCAACAGCTTTATCCGCCACCGGTTGAAACAGACCGAGGCGTTCAAAAAGCTGGTGGATATCTACGAGCTCACCGGGGATGTCAAGTACCTGGAGGACATCCGCAGCCACATGCTGGCCAACGACTACCTGGCCAAGGGCGAGACCGACGCGGATCTCCTGGCCTGCTACAAAAAGGCGAAGGATATCATCCGCTACCGCAACTTTGAAAATGACGAGGGTGCCGACGGCCTGGACGGCGTCCGCCACAACCTGCGGCTGCTGCGGCAGGAGAACCTGCGGGACACCCGCCTGATCCTCTGCTCCATGGAGGGCGACTACAACTATCCCGACATCGACCGGCTCATGGCGGCCCCGGAGTACCAGGATGTGATCGACCGGGTGGTGATCACCGCCGAGCCCGGCTATCTGGCCCGGTTCACCAGCACCAACCAGGTGGTCTCCTATCAGCGCCGGTTCATGAACGCCGTCAACAACGACAAGAAGAAATAAAAAAAACGGCCGGCAGGGTACGCCCTGCCGGCGGAGGAGGAACCAAGATGGAAACGAAACTGATGGGCGTTTTCGCCCCCATCTCCACTCCCTTCACCAGGGATGGCGCGGTGGATTACCAGGGTCTGGCCTCCAATGTGCGGCGCTATGCAGCCGCGGGTCTGAAGGGGTATCTGGCTCTCGGGTCCAACGGGGAGAACAAAAGCCTGACCAACGAGGAAAAGCTGAAGGTGCTGGAGACCATTGTCGCCAACAAGGGCGCGGAGCAGGTGGTCATGGCCGGCTGCATCTTCGAGTCCACCTTTGAGACCATCGCCATGGCCAAGGAGATAGAACAGCGGGGCGCGGATTATCTGACGCTCCTGCCCCCCTGCTATTTCAAAAAGCAGATGACCGACGAGGTCATCTACCGGTATTTTTCCGACGTGGCCGACGCGGTGCAGACGCCTTGCCTTGTGTACAACGCCCCTCAGTTCGCCGGCGGCCTGGGCCTCTCCATTCCGCTGATCCGCCGCTGTGCCCAGCACCCCAACATCGTAGGCGTCAAGGACAGCTCCACCGGCAACATGGAGAGCATCCTCTTCGCCGTGCGGGACCACTTCACCGTGATGGCCGGCTCGGTGAACAACTTCTTCGCGGCAATGACCATGGGCGGGGCCGGCGGCGTGCTGTCCCTGGCCAACTCCTTCCCGGAGCTGACGGTGGAGTTCTACCGGCTGCTGGTGGAGAAACAGTACGAGGCGGCCATTGCCATGAACGACCGGCTGTTGCGCATCAACCGCGTCATCGGCGGCGCCGGCGGCGTGGCGGCGGTAAAGGCCGCCATGGACTTAAACGGCCTTGTGGGCGGCGATCCCCGCCTGCCGCTGCTGCCGCTGGAGGACGGCCAGCGCGCTGCCTTGCGGGAAAAGCTCCGGGCCTTCGGCCTCATCTCGTAAGATTCACAGGCCCTGCGCCTGCCGGCGCGGGAAAACATGACATGCAACAACTGGAGGACAAGCAACATGGCAAAATATGATTTCATGAGCTTTGGCGAGGCAATGGTCCGTTTCACCCCTCCCGGGCATGACCGCCTGGGCCAGGCGGAGGTGCTGGAGCTCGGCATCGCCGCGGCGGAGCTGAACTGCTGCGTCAACATCTCCAACCTCTCCCGCAAGCTCCTCAAGCCCACCATGAAGACCGCCTATGTCACCAAGCTGGTGGACGCCTGGGACGGCGACTACATCATCAAACACGCCCAGATGCACGGCGTGGATATGTCCAACGTCATTGTGGAGCCCTATGACAAAATCGGCCGCAACGGGCGCAACGGCAAGTGCTTCATCGAGGTCGGCATCGGCCCCCGCCCCAGCTATCAGACCTATGACCGGGGCCACTCCGCCGTCTCCCGCATTCAGCCCGGCGACGTGGATTGGGAGAAGGTGCTGGATACCCGCTGGTTCCACTCCACCGGCATTGTCACCGCCGTGGGCGAGCACACCGCCACGGAGGTCCTGGCCGCGCTGAAGGCCGCCAAGAAAAACGGCGCCACCACCTCCTTCGACCTCAACTACCGCCACACCCTGTGGAGCAAGGAGGCCGCCCAGGCGGCCATGGTGGAGCTGATGCCTTATATCGACGTCATCATCGGCAACGAGGAGGACTTCGAGACCATGCTGGGCATCAAGGCCGACAACACCGACGAGAACTACTCCAAGATTGACCCCATGTGCTACAAGAAGGTAGCGGAGAAGGTCATGGCGAAGTACCCCAACGTGCAGGTAGTGGGCAACTCCCTCCGGGAGGTCACCTCCGCCTGCCTCAACAACTGGCAGTGCGTCATGATGACGAAAAAGGGCTACTTTGTCTCCCGCAAATACATGAACGTGGAGATCTATGACCGTGTGGGCGGCGGCGACTCCTTCGCCTCCGGCTTGATTTGGAACCTGCTCAACGGCAAGGACGAGCAGGAGACCATTGACTTTGCAGCCGCCTACTCCGCCCTCTGCCACACCATCCGCAACGACTGGAACCTGGTCACCACCGAGGAGGCCTACGACGTCATGCGGGGCGGCAGCGCCAGAGTCAAGCGCTGATTCACAAATATATCTCCAGACCACTAGCCCCTGCTCTTTTCGAGCAGGGGCTGCTGTCTTGACGGGATCTTTCGATGTGGGAAACCTTATCTCCTCACACATCATACTGCAGGCGGATCTGGATCTTATCCCCGCGGAACACCACAGTGCTGTACTCAAAAATACGCCCATCCTTATCCAGGATAGAGTCGCACAGACGGAGCAGGGGATATCCCTTGCGGATCTTCAGCAGATCCGCCTCCTCCTCCGAGGCGGAGATGGACTCCAGTGTCTCCGTTACGCTGGAGCGGTTCAAATTGTACTTTTTACTCAGGATCTCACACAGCTGCTCATTGCAGAAGTCGCTGTGCTCCAGTCCCGGGCTGTAGGATACCGGGATATAGGACTTGTGCAGGCTCAGCGGAACATCCTTTACATTCCGCAAGCGCTGGATATAGTAGACCTGCTCCTCCAGCCCCAGGCCCATGATCCGCGCGATGGTGGTGGGACAGTCGATCACATCCACGCCGATGACCACGGTGGACACCTCGTAGCCCTGTTTCTCCAGCTGCTCCCGGATGCCTATGTAAGACGTGGAGCTGGCCACAAACTTAGGCTCTGCCACAAAGGTCCCCTTCCCCTGGATGCGGTAGAGCTTGCCGTCCCGCACCAGCTCTGTCAGCACCGAGCGGACCGTCATGCGGCTGATGCCGAACTCTTGGCAGAGTTCACTTTCAGACGGAATCTTCTCATTGACGCCGTACTCCTCATTTTCAATGCGGGAGAGCAGAATATTTCTGGCCTGCACATACAGCGGCTGAGCGTTTTTTCGTTCTAACACAGCAGTACCTCCTTCACCTTTCCCTAATTTTAACAATAGTTGGTAAAAAAAGCAACCAGAATCTCCCGGAGAATCTGTCCTTTCCCAGCCATTTACGGCGATATCGCATCTTTTTGGGGAGATTTCTCCGAATTGGATTGACATGTATATACATATATGATAAGATATAGATAACATAAACAATTTTTGACAATACGGACCGGTGGAACAAGGGAGGAATATGCTATGAGAATTGCCATTGGTTGCGACCCGAACGCGTCGGCGTGCAAAGAGGCGCTGATTCCCTTCATCCAGAGTCTGGGCCATGAGGTGGCAGACTTCGGCAGCGAGGATCCGATTTACGCCAACACGGCCATCCGGGTGGCCCAGGCGGTGGCAGACCGCGCCTACGACAGGGGCGTTTTGATCTGCGGCACCGGCATCGGCGTCTGCATTGCCGCCAATAAGGTAAAGGGCGCCTATGCGGCCCTGGTAAACGACGTCTACCAGGCCCAGCGGGCGGAGCTGAGCAACCACGCAAACATCATTACCCTGGGCGCTCAGGTCACCGGCATCGAGCTTGCCAAATGCCTGGTAAAAGAGTATCTGAGCCATACATATGATCCCAACTCCCGCTCCGCCCCCAAGGTGCAGCGGATCTGTGACTATGAGCAGAAGGGGGAGTGAGACAATGACGGAAAAAGAACTGTCCCGGCTGAAGCTGCAGGCCGCCAATTGCCGCGTCAGCGTGCTGCGGATGCTGCGCGCCAGCCACCACGGCCACATTGGCGGGGCCTTCTCCGCCATGGATATCGTCACGGCCCTCTACTTCTACAAAATGCGCATTGACCCGGCACGCCCGGACCGGGAGGACCGGGACCGGTTCATTCTCTCCGCGGGCCACAAGTGCCTCTGCCAGTACAGCGCCCTGGCGGAGCGGGGCTATTTCCCCAAGGAGATTCTGGACACCTACGGCGCGCTGGATTCCAGGATCCCCGGCCACCCGGACATGCACAAGCTGCCCGGCATAGAGGCCAACACCGGCGCCCTGGGCCACGGGCTCTCTATCGCCCTTGGCATGGCCCTGGGAAAGCGGCTGGACGGCGACGGCGCCCGTGTCTATGTGGTGATGGGCGACGGTGAGCTGGCCGAGGGCTCCAACTGGGAGGCCGCAGCGGCAGCCGCCCACCACAGAGTGGGGAACCTGGTGGTCTTTGTGGATTTCAACGGCCTGCAGATCAGCGGCCCGGTTCAGGAGGTCATGGACTTCACCCCCATCGCCGGCCACTTCCAAGCCTTCGGCTGGAACACCATGGAGATCGACGGCAACAGCATGGAGGAGATCGTGGCGGCGCTGGACAGCATCCCCGCCGACGCTGACCGTCCCACCGCCATCGTAGCCCACACCGTCAAGGCCAAAGGGCTGTCCTTTGGCGAGGGGGATGTGGCCTATCACTTCTGGAACACCACAGATGAGCTGATGGACCGGGCGGAGCGGGAGCTGCAGGCCCTGGCAGAGGCGTACAGAAAGGCGGTGGAGGCATGATTGGAAATCGGGAGGACCCCCGCAAGGTCTTTGGCAAGGCGGTCTGCGACCTGGCCCTGGCGGACGAGCGCATCGTTCTGCTTTCCGCCGACAGCGGCAAGAGCTCCGGATTCGGCGAATTTATGAAGGCTGCGCCGGAGCGGTATTTTGAGTTCGGCATCATGGAGCAGGCGGTGATCGGCGCGGCCGCCGGGCTGGCCACCACGGGCAAAATCCCCGTCTTCTGTGCCATCGCCCCCTTTGTCACCGCCCGGCCCTACGAGATGTTCCGAAACGACCTGGGCTACATGGGACAAAACGCCAAAATCGTCGGCCGCAACGGCGGCATCACCTACTCCGACCTGGGCGCGACCCACCACTCTCTGGACGATTTTGCCATCATGGGCATGATCCCCGGCGTCACCATCCTGGCGCCCCAGGATCCCAATGAGATCCGCTCCGCCGTCAAGGCTATGATGGAGCATGTGGGGCCGGTCTACATGCGCATTGGCAACGGCGTCATCCCCAACCTCTTTGAGGAGGAGCCCTTCGTTATTGGAAAGGGCCGGCAGATCACAAGCGGCTCTGATGTCACCATCCTCTCCACCGGCTCTTTGACAGGCACGGTGATGGAGGCTCTGCCGCAGTTGGAGCAGGCGGGGATCCACCCTGACGTCATCGGCCTGCCCACTGTCTGCCCGCTGGACGAGGAACTGATCGTCCGCTCTGCCCGGAAAACCGGCCGGGTGGTCACTGTGGAGGAGCACTATGTCCAGGGC
>CAJFPI010000044.1 GCA_904398675.1 uncultured Oscillospiraceae bacterium | reverse complement strand
TCCTGTGTGTTTTGACGCTGGTGCTTTTCACCCTGCCGGCCCTTGTGGAGCGGCAGCTGCGGGTGGACCTGCCGGACACGCTGGAGATCATCATTCTTCTTTTCATCTTTGCGGCGGAGATTTTGGGTGAGATCCGGGCCTACTATGTGAAGTTTCCCTATTGGGACACCATGCTCCACACCATGAACGGTTTCCTGTGCGCGGCAATCGGTTTCTCCCTGGTGGATCTGCTGAACCGCCAGGACCGCTTTTCTATCCGCCTGTCGCCCTTTTTCATGGCGGTGACGGCCTTCTGCTTTTCCATGACCATCGGCGTGCTGTGGGAGTTTGGGGAATACGGCATGGACCAGCTGTTTTTGAAGGACAGCCAGAAGGATACGGTCATCACGGCTTTCAGCTCTGTGATGCTGGACCCTGCCATGACCAACACGCCGGTGCCGGTGACGGATATCACCGACGTCATCATCGTCCATTCTGACGGAACGGAGCAGGCGCTGGGCCTGGGCGGCTATGTGGACGTGGGCCTTCATGACACCATGGAGGACCTGTTTGTGAACTTTGTCGGCGCCGTCGTTTTTTCCACCGTAGGGTTTTTCTATGTAAAGAGCAGGGGGAAGGGGCGCTTTGCCCGCCGGTTCATCCCGGAGGTGGTGGAAGAACACCCGGAGGAGGGCGGCGCGGCGCCGGCGGAGACGGAAGAATAGCGCGGCCGCCGTTTTTTCCACCGAAAAGCATATTGAGGCATAAGCAGAGGACCGATCCGCCGCAGCGGACCGGTCCTCTTATGTTTCCTTGCCGGGGGTCAGTCTCTCCCGGCGCTCCGGCTGCCCATGGCGTAGGAGATCTCCTGGGCAGCAGCCACCACCAGATCCCTGGCGCGCTCAAATTCTTCTGATTGGACGCGTCGGAACATTCCCACCACGCCAAGAGCCGCGCAGACCCGGCCGGAGACGTCCCGGATGGGGGCGGAAACGCCCCGCAGGCCGATACGGTACTCGCCGTCCTCTGTGGCGTAGCCCCGGTCACGGATGGCGTCCAGCTCCTGCTCCAGCGCCTCCGGCGCGGCAATGGTGTGGGGGGTGTAGCTGGTAAAGTGCAGCCGCTGCAGAAGGATCCGCCGCTCTCCGGCAGGGAGATAGGCTGCCAAAAGCTTTCCCTGAGAGGTGCAGTGGAGGGGCATGTGGTCCCCCTTTTCCGAGACCACCCGAAAGGAGCCGGCGGCCGCCGCTGTCTCTATGGTCAGGGCGCTGTCTCCCTCCAGCGTGGAGAGGATCACAGAGTCCTCTGACTGCAGGGCGATGTGGTGCATCTGCTCCCGGCTGCAGCCCACGACGTCCCAGGAGCTGCTGACAATGCAACCATATTCAAACAGGCGGATGCCCAGGCGGTATTTTCCGTCAGAGGTGCTCTGCTCCACGACGCCGTTCTGCCGAAGGGAGGCCAGCAGCCCGTGGACCGAGGCCTTCGGCGCGTCCAGCGCCGCGGCCAGCTCCCCCAGGGACATGGGGCGGCGGTGGGCAGCCAGGCAGTCCAGCACAGCCATGGCCTTCACCACCGAGTGGATACACCGGCCGGACGCATCAGACATGGCGGTGTCCCTCCAGGGCGGCACGGTGGGCGATCATCTCCGCCGCCACGGACACGGCGATCTCCGCCGGCGTCTCTGCGCCGATGGGAAGGCCGATGGGGGAATGGACCCGGTCCACCTCCTCCGGAGAGAACCCGGCGTCCAGCAGGCGCTGGCGGGTGGCGGCCACCTTGCGCTTGCTGCCGATGCAGCCGATATAGGTGGCCCTGGTGCGGAGGATCTGCTCCAGCACGGTGTAGTCCCCCTGGTGGCCGTGGGTCATGATAACGGCATAATCATAGGGGCCGACGGACACGCGGGAGGAGACCTCGCCGTATCCGGCGCAGATGACCTCCTCGGCGTCGGGGAAATCCTCCCGGCGGGCAATCTCCGGCCGGTCGTCGTACACCGTTACCCGGAACCCTGTCATGCGGAGCACCGGCGTCAGCGCGGCGCCCACATGCCCGCCGCCGAAAAGAAAGACCCGGCCGGGCCGCACCAGGGGCTCGGCATAGCGGATGGGATCGCCGGCCAGGAAAACCGGCGCGCCCTGAAACAGCGCGGGATCCCCCTGGCGCACCACCTCCATCTCCCAGCGCTTTCCGCCGTCCCAGATGGCGGTGGAGAGCCAGGCCGGGGCGGAGGGATCGGCCATGGCGTCCAGGGCCGAGCGGAGCAGGGGGGCGTCCTGGGGGGTGAGATGCTGGAGGTAAACGGTGACGTCGCCGCCGCAGATCATCCCGATATCCTGCTTGCTGTTGGGCGCCAGACGGAAGTCGTGGAGCCGGGAAACGCCGCTTTGCAGCACCTCGCCGGCGTAACGGATCGTGTGCAGCTCTACCGCGCCGCCGCCCACAGTACCGCAGGAGGAGCCGTCGGTGAAGACGGCCATCTGGGCCCCGGCGCCCCGGGGGGCGGAGCCGTCGGAGGTGATGACCCGGCAGAGCACGGCGCACTCGCCTTCTGCCAGATGGTGGTACAGGGGGGACAGAACAGATTCCATAAGGCGATGCCTCCATTCATTTGATCAGATTATTCTGCTGTTGCAATGCGGAGATAGGATACGCTGTTTTTAGCGTATCACACCTGGCCTGCGCCGTCAACCAGATTGTTCGGTAATATCGAATTACTGTTTTCTTTTTGCCGGGAAATGGAGAATACAGCGGCAGAAAAAGAAAAAAGCAGACGGATCATGTCCATCTGCCAAAAAACGGTTGACTTCTCTGCGGAAATATGGTATCATAAGGCACTTATGTTTGGAGATAGGGGAAATGCCTTCAACCCCACTATCAGAAGTGTAGCACATTCTCTAAGGGAACGCAAGGGTTTTGCCTGGAAATATAACAACAGACCCAAGCGTATCATAATCCGCCTGGCGATGGCGTCCGGAAGGCGGCGCGGCGCGCCGGAATCTTGAACGAAAGGCAGATGAGGTGTTCAATGGCAAGGGACAAGAGGTACGGAAATACCGTGCGGAAAAATTTTGCCCGGTATGAGGAAGTCATGGAGATGCCCAACCTCCTGGAGGTGCAGAAGAGCTCCTACCGGTGGTTTTTGGAGAAGGGGCTTCGCGAGGTGTTTGCCGACGTGGGGACCATTACCGACAACGCCGGCACGCTGGAGCTGAGCTTTATCGACTACTCCATGAACGAGCCGCCCAAATACGACGTGGAGGAGTGCAAGATCCGGGATGTGAACTACGCCGCGCCGCTGAAGGTCCATGTCCGTCTGCGCAACAAGAACGACGAGATCAAGGAGCAGGAGATCTTCATGGGGGATTTCCCCCTGATGACCGATGCGGGCACCTTTATCATCAACGGCGCCGAGCGGGTGGTGGTCAGCCAGATCGTCCGCTCCCCCGGCATCTATTACGGCAAGGAGATCGATCCCAAGACGGACCTTCCCCTGCTCACCAGCACGGTGATCCCCGGCCGGGGCGCCTGGCTGGAGTATGAGACAGACACCTCGGAGATCTTCTGGGTCCGCATCGACAAAAACCGCAAGATCCCCATCACCTGTCTGATCCGCGCCCTGGGGCTGAAGAGCGACGGGGAGATTCTCGAGCGCTTTGGCGACGATCCCCGGATCGTGGCCACCATGGAGAAGGACGCCTGCAAGACCTATGAGGAGGCGCTGCTGGAGATCTACCGCAAGCTGCGCCCCGGCGAGCCGCCCACGGTGGACAGCGCCCAGGTGCTGATCGACAACCTGTTTTTCGACCACCGCCGCTATGACCTGAGCATGGTGGGGCGGTATAAATTCAATAAAAAGCTGATGCTGCGCGCCCGGGTCTCCGGCCAGAAACTGGCTGTTCCGGTAGCTCACCCGGTGACAGGGGAGCTGCTCTACGAGGATGGGCATGTGCTCACCCGGGACGAGGCGGCGGAGCTGGACGCCATCGGCGTCAACGAGCTCCTTTTGGATGTGGACGGCACCACGCTCAAGGTGTTCTCCAACCACATGTGCGATCTGGGCCGCTATGTGGACTTCGACCCGGAGGCCGAGTGCGGCATCAAGGAGCGGGTCCGCTTTGAGGTGCTCCAGGAGCTGCTGGGCCAGTATGAGGGGGAGGAGCTGAAGGAGCAGCTGCGCCTCCAGCACGACAAGCTGGTGCCCAAGCACATCATCATCGACGATATCTTCGCCTCCATCAACTATATGAACGCTCTGGCCAAGGGCCTCGCCGTCAAGGACGACATCGATCACCTGGGCAACCGCCGCCTGCGGTGCGTGGGCGAGCTGCTGCAAAACCAGTTCCGCATCGGTTTCAGCCGCATGGAGCGGGTGATCCGGGAGCGGATGACCATTCAGGATCTGGATATTGTCACGCCCCAGAGCCTCATCAACATCCGGCCTGTCACCGCGGCCATCAAGGAGTTCTTCGGCTCCAGCCCGCTGAGCCAGTTCATGGACCAGACCAACCCCCTGGCCGAGCTGACCCACAAGCGCCGCCTCTCCGCTCTGGGCCCCGGCGGCCTGAGCCGCGAGCGGGCCAACATGGACGTCCGCGACGTCCACTACAGCCACTACGGCCGCATGTGCCCCATCGAGACCCCGGAAGGTCCCAACATCGGCCTGATCTCCTATCTTGCCACCTACGCCAAGATCAATGAGTACGGTTTCATAGAGGCGCCCTACCGGGCGGTGGACCACGAGACCGGCAAAATCAGCGACACCGTCACCTATATGACCGCCGATGTGGAGGATCAGTATATCGTGGCCCAGGCTGCCGAGCCTGTGGATGAGAACGGCTGCCTCTTAAACGAGCGCATCACCTGCCGCCACCGGGATGAGATCATCGAGGTGGACCGCAACCGGGTGGACTATATCGACATCTCCCCCCGGATGATGGTCTCCATCGCAACGGCCATGATCCCCTTCCTCCCCAACGACGACGCCAACCGCGCCCTGATGGGCGCCAACATGCAGCGCCAGGCGGTGCCGCTGCTGCGGCCGGAGGCCCCCATCATCGGCACCGGCATGGAGCACAAGATCTGCATCGATTCCGAGGTGGCCCTGCTGGCCGAGGGCGACGGCGAGGTCACCAAGGTGGACGCCACCTCCATCACCGTGAAATATGACAGCGGGGAGACCAAGGACTACAAGCTGACCAAGTTCCTCCGTTCCAACCACGGCACCTGCATCAACCAGCGGCCCATCGTGTCCGTGGGCGACCGGGTCCACGGCCGCCGGGTGGATGAGAACGGCGAGATCGAGGACCCCACGGTCCTGGCCGACGGCCCCGCCACCGATCAGGGCGAGATCGCCCTGGGCCGGAACAT
>CAJFPI010000043.1 GCA_904398675.1 uncultured Oscillospiraceae bacterium | reverse complement strand
TTCCGCTCCACCACGCAGACCACCTGTCCCGTTTCGCTGTCCCGGAGGGTGTTTCCGGTATCATGGCAGAGGGTCACGGAGATCCGCTGACCCCGGTGGCACAGCTCCGCCCGCAGCAGCCGCCCGGCGGCTCCCGCCTCTGCCCCCCGGTGGAAGACCACCGCCAGGGCAAAGGCGCAGAAGGCGGCGGAGAGCAGGAAAATGAGCCAGATCTGATCTGTGCGGTAGAACACCGCCTCCATAGCCGTCACCGCACCAGAGAGGGTGCAGGAGCTGATGAGAAAGAGAAGATAGCACCGGAGGAAAACCGGCCCCCGGCCATAGACGATCCCCACCATGCCCAGGGAGACGGCTCCCTTCACCGCCAGCAGCCGCACAAGCCCCCAGCCCGGCAGGATCGCCGCAGCCCCGTAGAGCCCCCCCAGCACCGCCGCCAAGGCGATGCGGCGGTGGCGAAGGGGCAGCCCCATGAGGCGCAGGGTGCTGCAGAGCACCAGGTAGTCCAAAGCGCCATTGAGCAGAAAGGCTACATCCGGATAGTAGACGCGCATCCCCATTCCCTCCTCCCTTCCAGGATCAGTGCGGCCCCGGCCGCCTGCAGGAAACATTATAGGACAGAGCCGGCGGGGAAAGCGGTCAGAATCTGGTACAGGCAAAAAGAGAAGGGTTTCCCCCAAAAAGTCCTAAAATACAAAAAAATGCGCGCCATATGGCGCGCACTGCGGGCATTGGCCCATGTGTGGCGGACGGCGGTCTCTCCCGTGCCGCCCCCGTCCCATCATCCCAAATAGGGCAGAACAAGCGTCAGCAGCATAGACAGGACCAAAAGACCGATAATCACGCTGGCAAAGATACGGGTAAATTTTTTGTTCACTGGGAGTCCTCCTTGGGCAAGATTCTTTTGATGGCTTTTTCCGCCTTGCTGCGGGGCAGCATCAGCTCGTGGCCGCAGCCCTCGCAGCGCAGCTTGATATCCATGCCGACACGTCGGATCGTCCAGATCCGGCTGCCGCAGGGATGCTGTTTCTTCAGTTCCACCTTCTGGTTCAGTTCCAGCTGCATAGATGGCCCTCCTTGTACCGCCGGGCGAAATTCCGGCATATAGTAGGAATGTCAAATCAAAAATACAGGAAAGAGGATGGTAGTAGCATATGATGCATGAAAATCTATTATGGCCGGAGGGCTATGCCCCTCTGGAGACCGCGCCCCTCCCCTTCTCCGCCATTCAGTCCATGATCGACAGCCAGGAGATTGTGGAGGGGATGGCCGTGCGCTGTGACGGCCGAAAAAACCTGCATATCACCTTCCGCGGCTACGAGGGCATCATCCCCCGGGAGGAGGTGATCCATCCCAGGATCAGCGGGGCGGAAAAGGAGATCGCCGTCCTCTCCCGGGTGGGCCGCAGCGTCCGGGCCGTCATCACCGGCTGCACCGTGGACGGCGGCGGAAGGCCCCTTTTGACCCTGTCCCGCAGAAAGGCCCAGGAGCAGGCCCTGGATTTCCTTTTGACAGCGTACCCGCCGGGGACGGTTGTCAGGGGGCGGATCACTCATCTGGCCCCCTTCGGCGCCTTTGTGGACATCGGCTGCGGGGTGATCGCCCTTCTGCCCCTGGAGTACATCTCCATCTCCCGCATCCAGCACCCCGCCCAGCGCTTTTCTATAGGGCAGCGGATCCGGGCCGTGATCCGGCAGACAGACCGGGCGGCGTGCCGCTTTACCCTCACCCACAGGGAGCTTTTGGGGACGTGGCTTGAGAACGCGGCCCTCTTTGCCCCCGGGGAAACCGTGACCGGCAGGGTGCGGGGCGTCAAGGACTACGGCGTCTTCGTAGAGCTGACGCCCAACCTCTCCGGCCTTGCCGATCTCCGCCCCGGCATTCAGCTGGGGGATCCTGTCACCGTACATATCCGCAGCATCCGCCCCGAACAGATGAAGATCAAGCTGCAGATCCTTCAGCACGCCGACGATATGAATGCTCCCCTCACCTATTACATCACAGACGGCATCCTGCAGCACTGGCAGTACGCCCCGCCCGGCTGCCGCCCTGCCTATGCCTGGACCGCGCCGCCCTGGGATCTGGAGCCGGCCGACGCTTGACGGTCTTCCCCTGATGGAGGGCACCCTCAGTTTCTGCCCTTGATCTCCTCCCAATAGCGCCTGGCGGCCTGCTCGGTCTTATTGTCGCCGTATTCATAATATTTGGCTTCCTTCACCGCATCCGGCAGATACTGCTGCTCCACCCAGCGGTTGGGGTAGACATGTGGGTATTTATAGGTCTCGTGGGGGCCGCTGCCGGCGGAGTCGGCGTGGACATTCTGCAGATGCCGGGGGACGTCCCCGGTCCTCCCCTTCTGCACATCCTCCATGGCGGCGATGATGGCGTTGTGCCCGGTGTTGGACTTGGGGGCCGTGGCCAGCAAAATGGCGGCGTCCGCCAGGGGGAGCCTGGCCTCGGGAAGGCCGATCTGCAAAGCGGAGTCCACGCAGGCCTTCACAATGGGGATGGCCTGGGGATAGGCAAGGCCGATATCCTCTGCCGCGATCACTAAGAGGCGGCGGCAGGGGGAGAGCAGGTCCCCCGCCACCAAAAGCTTTGCCAGGTAGTGGACTGCGGCGTCGGGGTCGCTGCCGCGGATGGACTTCTGCAGGGCCGAGAGCAGATCATAGTGGTTATCCCCCTCCCGGTCATAGCGCATGGCGCTGCGCTGGGTGGCAGCCTTGGCGTCCTCCAGGGAGATAAAGAGCCCCGCCCCCTGGGGCCGCGCCGTCTCGTAGAGAAATTCCAGGGCGTTGAGGGCCTTGCGCACATCGCCGCCGCAGGCGGAGGCGATATAGTCCGCCGCCCCCTCCTCCAGCTGCAGGGGCAGCCCTCCCTCCTGCTCCAAAATGGCGATGCCCCGCTCCACAGCGGGCAGCACCTCCGCAGCGGTGAGGGCCTTGAACTCGAAGACTGTGCTCCGGCTCAAAAGGGCGTTAAAGACACAGAAATAGGGGTTTTCCGTGGTGGCGGCAATGAGGGTGATCTTCCCGTTTTCCATATACTCCAGCAGGGACTGCTGCTGCCGCTTGTTGAAATACTGGATCTCGTCCAGGTATAAGAGCACGCCGTTGGGCGCCACCATGGTGCCGATATCCGCCATGATGTCCCGGATGTCCTGGGTGGAGGCGGTGGTGGCGTTCAGGCGGTAGAGGGGCCTGTCGGTGCGCTTGGCGATGATATTGGCCACCGTGGTCTTCCCTACGCCGGAGGGACCGTAAAAAATCAAGTTGGCGCTGGCGCCGTGCTCGATCATCCGGCGCAGCAGGGCGTCCGGCCCCAAGAGGTGCCGCTGTCCCGCCACCTCCTCCAGCGTCTCCGGCCGGATACGGTCAGCAAGGGGTCTGTCCATGTTTTCACCTCTTCCCAAGATCATGTCAACGGCTCAGTTCCGGGAGCATTTTTCCGCATCGATGGCCAGCACCACCATCAAAGCCCCCAGGGCGTCCTCCGGATCCGCCACGTCGATCACATAGGAGTCGGTCATACGGAAGACGTCCTTGGTGATGGAGGCGATATGGCCCCGGCTGGGGCTGTCGATGGAGTAGTCCCACTCCAGCCACTGACCGTCCACCTGCCAGTCGTTGCAGTCCAAAGTAAACTGAGGCTTGAAGAAGGAAAATTCCTTCCGGATGCAGCCCAGGTACTCCTCCCCCACATACAGCTCAAACTGGGGCAGGAAGGTGAACACCTTCTCCTGGATGGTGCCGATGTGGTTTCCTGCGGCATCCAGAATATGGAGGCAGTGGCCCCAGCTCAGCCTGCCCTCCACGGTGAAAAGCGTGGCTCCGTCCTCGCTGTAGACGTCATAGCTGTCCAGCCAGGAGAAAAACCGCTGCTTGAAATACATACGCATAGCAAAATCTCCTTGTCCTCACGGCCTGCCCGCCGGGGCGGCGGCCGCGCAGTGTTCTTTATTATAGCACAGCTTTTTCCCCCTGCACAGATTTTTTCCTCGAAATTTGGCGAAATCTGTGGTAGGATAGGGCGTGAGGTGATTTGTGTGAAAACAAAGGAGGACATCCAGTCCATTATCCATGCGCTGAAACTGCTGTATCCTGACGCCATCTGCTCCCTGGATTATAACCCGGAGAAGGCCTATGAGCTGCTCTTCTCCGTCCGCCTGGCCGCCCAGTGCACCGATGCGCGGGTCAACCTGGTGACGCCGGTGCTCTATGAAAAATTCCCCACCCTGGAATCCCTGGCCGCAGCCAGCGAGGAGGAGGTGGGGGAGATCATCCACTCCACCGGCTTTTGGCGGGCCAAGGCCCGGGACATTGTGGCGGCCAGCAGGATGCTGCTGGAGGACTTCGGCGGCCGGGTGCCGGACAACATGGAGGATCTCCTGAAACTGCCCGGCGTGGGGCGGAAAACCGCCAACCTGATCCTGGGGGACGTCTATGGCAAGGAGGGCTATGTCTGCGACACCCACTGCATCCGCATCACAGGGCTCCTGGGCATTACCGACGGCAGCAGGGACCCGCTGAAGGTGGAAATGCAGCTGCGCCAGTGTATCCCGCCGGAGGAGAGCAACGCTTTCTGCCACCGCATGGTGCTCCACGGCCGGGCGGTCTGCGTAGCCCGGCGGCCAAACTGCGATGGCTGCGCCCTCAGTCCCTGGTGCGACTATGCTGTCGGCAGGGGAATCCCTGCGGGAGCGGAAACCGCTGGGGCCGATGTTTAAGTCATTTTAACATGCTGCCGCTGGGCTTTGCGGGGCAAGGACTTTTCATCGGCTCCGCCGCGGGACAGCAGCGGTATTTTTGCTATGCAAAAGCATAGCAAAATTGGCCATGTGCCGCTTTCAGCGGCACGGCCATGCAATCCGAGCGCGTGGGCCGAGGACGGCCCACATGCGCGAAACTTCATGCGCCGCATGCTTTTGCTTGTTATCGTGGTGCGCCCGTGGCGCATGAAGTTTCAGGCTGTCAAAAAGCCTGACAGACTTTTTTGACAACCTAAAGGGAGGGCGGGACGTCTGCTGACGCCCCGCCCTCCCTTCGTTCACATTTCCCCTCAGCCGCACATATACTGCAGTAACAAGGATAAGGGGGTCTCGTCATGGACAACAGCAATCTCAAGCAGCTCGCCCAGGTGCTGCAGAGCAACCAGGGCGCCATTACAAAGCTGATGCAGTCCCAGGACGGCAAGCAGCTCCTGCAGGCGCTGCAGCAGCAGGGCGGAAAGCAGCAGCTGCAGCAGGCCGCCTCCTCCGCCGCCAGGGGGGACACGGAGGCGCTGACAAAAATGATCCGCCAGATGATGGCAACACCGGAGGGGGCCGCTCTGGCAGAGCGGGTACGCCGGTCGGTGGGCGGAGGAAAATAGCGGCGGGAAGGAGGACAGGGCGGCGTGAGCGAATTTGAGGAAAAACTGAATCGCATCCTATCCTCTCCCGAGGCAATGGCGCAGGTGGCCGCCCTGGCCCAGTCCCTGGGGGATGGGGAAACAGCCCAGGCCCCAGCGGAGGAGGACGTCCCCTCCCCCGCTGCCCCGCCGGCGTCGGACAGCGGCCTTGGCGGCCTGCTGGGCTCGCTGGACCCCGGCATGCTCCAGCGGTTTCTGCCCATGCTGGGGGAGCTGAACAGTCCGCGCCGCAGCGAACGGGAGCAGCTGCTCTACGCCCTCCGTCCCTTTCTAAAGGAAAGCCGCCGGGACAAGATCGACAAGGCGCTGCAGGTGGCGCGGATCCTCCATCTCGGCAAGCAGTTTTTGGGGACATTGGGGGAATAGACTATGTATAACCGATACATCCGCAGCGACGACGGCACCTACCAGCGTGTCCCCCGGGAGGAGGCAGACCAGCAGGCCCGTCATGAGCCGCCCCGGGAGGAGGCCGGCCGAGGCGAAAGGAAAGAGGAAAAAGGGGCCGCCGGCTTTCTCCGCCGGATGCTGGATAAGCTGAAACTGGAGGATGTGGACACCGGGGATATCCTGCTCCTGCTCCTGATCCTCTTCCTCTTCTCCGAGGGGGAGGACGAGGAGCTGCTCTTCGCCCTGGGGCTGCTGCTCCTGCTGTAAAACGGCGCAGGAACGCTCTTTTGTCCTGCGCCGTTTCCGTTATTGAAATCTGCGGGGAAGGCTGTAGTCCGCCCCCATGCGGTTCTCTTAAAAGACCGACTGAAGAAAGGACTCCACGGTTTCCACCAGCTTGAACCGCACCACCGCGCCGCCGGCCTCCTCCGTCATCAGGGCGATCTCCTCCCCGGTCATCCCGGCGGCCTCCGCCGTCTGGGAGAACTCCTCGGAGGTTGCCGCGTTGCACAGCGGGGGGAACACCACGCACCACCAGTTCTGTCCCCCGCCCTCCCCCAGGACCAGGCGCAGGGAGAGATATTCCCCGGCCGGGAGGGAGAAGGTGTCATAGACCCGGGTGGGATAGCGCTCCCAGCCCAAGGTGCCGGAGGCGGCGTAGGAGAACCCCTCCCCTTCCATGACATCCTCCGCCAGGGCTGACAGCTCCGGCAGCGCCTCACGCAGCGCCTTTTCCGCCGCCGCCAGATCCGGCGCGGCGGCGAGGATCTCCTCCGCCCGGGCCAGCACCGCGTCCCGCACCTGGAGCTTGAGGGCCTGGTCCGCATCGCTGTCGCTGTTGGCGATGACATGGAGGCGGATGAGCTTGTCTGCCAGCTGTCGCTGGGCGTCGTGGACCTCCGCCGTCCAATACGCGGTGACGGCAAGGGCCGCGGCCAGCACTGCCGCCGCCCAGGCAGCGCGCCGGACGATCCGTTTTTGAAAGAAGGTATAATGGTCAATATGTTTCATAAAAAACCGCCTATCCTTTCCTATGTACAGAGAGAATAGACGGTTTTTTTCGCTTTTATACAGCTGTCGTCAAAAGAAATTCCCCTGGACAGGCCGGGTCACATAGACCTGCCGGAAATCCCGGCGGAGCACCTCCGCCGCCCGGTCCGCAGCCTCGGGGCTGCCGTAGATGCCGAACACTGTGGGGCCGCTGCCAGTCATGGAGGCGGCCATGGCGTCCAGCTGCAGCATAGCCTGCTTGATCTCCAGCACTTGGCCAAAGCGCCTGGGCAGGACGTCCTCAAAGACGTTGTAGATCCTGCGGCAGATCCCCTCCAGATCCCCCGCCTCCAGGGCGCGGCACAGCCCCGCCGTGTCCGGGTGGAACCGGAGGCGGCGCACACGCACCGCCCCGAACAGCTCCGGCGTGGAGATGGGAAAATCCGGCTTGCACAGCAAAATAGTGCACGGCGGCAGGGGCGGCAGATCCGTAAGGAGCTCCCCCCTTCCCCGGGCCAGTGCGGTGGTCCCCCGGATGCAGTAGGGCACGTCGCTGCCCACAGAGGCGCCGATGGCCTCCAGCTCCCCCTGGGAAAACGCCGGCGCCAGCTCCCGGCGCAGAAGGCGCAGCATCGCCGCGCCGTCGCTGCTGCCGCCAGCCATGCCGGCGCTCACCGGAATGCGCTTTTCGATCCGGATAGAAAGGCCCGGCTGCTCCGCGCCGACGGCCCGGAAAAAAGCCTCCGCCGCCCGCCAGGCCAGATTCCGGCTGTCCGCCGGGACATAGGGGGAGTCGCTCTCTGCCGCGATCTCTCCCCCTTCATAAAAATCACAGCGTACCGTGTCGCACAGCGCCACGCTCTGCATCACCATGGCCAGCTCATGGTAGCCGTCCTCCCGCCTGCCCAGGATATCCAGGGACAAGTTCAGCTTACCATAGGCCGTCTCCTGGGCCGTATGCCCCGCCGGCGGCCTCACAGCCGTTTCCCGCAGCGGGGGCAGATACCGTCCTTACTGGCCGAGCGCAGCAGCTGCTGGCCGCAGTGGGGACAGCGGACATAGCGGTAACTGACCACAGCGGCCACCACCCAGCTCAAAAAGGCCAGCGCCGTCCAGGCCCACCCGGGCATTACACTGCTGTAGCCCCGCATCATAAAGAGCAGAACCCCCAGCACCACAAGAAAATAGTATACCAGCTTTCCGCGAATAAAGTTCATCTCGCGCCTCCTTGCCCAATGTTTTTTCCCCCGGTCTCCCGGCAGGACTCCTGAAACAGCAGCCGCTCCGGGTCAAAGCGGTCCAGATCCCGGCGGATCTGCTTTTCGTAGCGCTCCTCCTCGGAAAAAACGCAGCCGCAGTATTTCTGCCGGTAAAGCCCCAGCGCCCTGGCCTTCTCCTGCCCCTCCCGGAACCCCACGCTGAAATCCCGATACAGGAATGTCACGCCATGCCGGGCGGCAGCCGCCTCCCCCGCCCGGCGGATCCCCTCGTGGTCCTGGTAAGGGCTGACCAAAAGGGTGGTGCCGATGTGGGTAAAGCCGTGGTCCGCGGCAAAGCGGGCCGTCTCCTCCATACGGACGGCGTAGCAGTAACGGCAGCGGTGGGCAATGTCCCCAGCCACCGCTTTCACAAAGGGCCGCAGCCCATATTCCTCCCGGACATACAGCGGCAAACTGATGGTGGGCGCGTAGTCCAGCAGGGTGTCCCGCCGCATTTTGTACTCCTGATAGGGGTGGATGTTGGGGTTATACCAAAAGCCGGTGGGATCAATGCCCTCCCCCCGCAGGCTCTCGATACAGTAGACGCTGCAGGGGGCGCAGCAGATGTGCAGCAAAAGATTCAAATATGGTCTCTCCTTACGTCTTTGTCCCGGCTGCAGCCGTTTCTGGGGCTTTTGAAACGCGGCGCACACGCCGCCTCTCCGCGCCCCAAAAGAATGCTCCCGCAGGTCGCCCTACGGGAGCATTGTAGCACAAACAGCCGGCTATTTCCAGCCCTTACTTGATTTTCCGGCCCTCCACATAGTACCGCTTGTCCTCGGCGTGGCCCATGGAGAAGGTCTTCCGGGGCAGAACGCCGTCGGCCATGACGGTCTTGAACAGCTGGTCCTTGCCCATGGCAGGCAGCAGGAATCCCATGTTGCCGTCCTTGCTGCCCAGCTCCTTGGTCACCTCGTCGCCGTGGATGTAGTCCACCTCGCCGCCGTTCTCCTTGAGATAGACGTCCAGGAAGTTCTGCAGGGTGCCCACAGCCAGCTGTACCTTGGGATCGGGGACGGTCATGAAGATGTCGTGGCCGGCCCAGACCATCTCGATGGTGTGGCCCTCGCCCTTGCCCTCGTAGGCGTTGGGATAATACTTCTTAAAGGCGTCCAGGAACTTCTCCGCGTCCACATGGAACACCACCCGGTGGATGGCCTCAAACTTCAGGGCGCTGTCGTGGAGGTTCACGATCTCCACCAAGGCATACCGGGCGGGAAGGCTGGCCCACTCAGACTCCGGGGTCACCTTCTTCAGATTCTCATAGCAGGTCTTGGCGGTGGCCAGGGAGTGGTTGCCGTCGCCCACGGCGAAGAGCAGGGGCGCCGCGCCGGACATGCCGTACTTCTCCTGCATGGCCTCGTCGCTGGCCAGCTGGGTGAGGCCGTCGGCCAGGGCGGAGATCTGGCTGTCCGTCAGTTTCCAGCCCTTCAGATGGCCGCCGCCCAGCATCAGGTCAAAATCGTAAACCTTCTCCATGCTGTCCGCAGCGGCGGTGATGGGCTCGATGCACAGACCCTTGGGGTCGTCGATGAGGACCATGACGTGGGGCAGCTCAATGGGCGCGTCCTTGCGCACCCGCACCCGGGGCGGGATCCGCTCCAGAACCGTGCCCTCCGTGGCGCGGATCAGGGAGCCGGAGCCGGGGGTATAGTCATACTGCTCCAGGTCCACCGCCGCCACCAGGCCGTGGCGGATGGAGCCGTCGGACTGGAGACGCTCGATGTAAATAATGGAATCCGGATAGGTCTTGAAGATATTCTCCGCCATATACTGATTCATGGCAGCGTTGATAGCGCTGATGTGGTCCTCCACGTCCGCGTCGTTGAGCTTGCTCTCCGGCAGGATAAGGCGGAGGGTGCTGGGGGCATCTCCCACGATGCGGTCCGCCTCAGCCCAGTACTCCGGCTGGGAGGTGAACTGGTCGCAGGCCACCACCGCCCACTTGGTCATGTCGCAGTCCCGGGGCAGGAGGATGTCTGCAGGTTTCATTCCGAGTTTTTCAAACTTCTGATCCATGGCGCGTCTCCCTTTCAAAATGTAATAAAATATTGGAACGATATTTCATCCTTTTCTTTGGATCGATTACAGCGCTGCCTTGATAGCACCGAGCAACTCGTCGTAGCTGTCGTAGGCCGGGAACTGGGGATAGTCCCGCTTGATCTGCTCGGTGCTGCGGAAGAGGAACCCGGCCTTGCTGGCCTTGATCATGTCGAGATCATTGTAGCTGTCGCCGCTGGCGATGGTGTCGTAGCCGATGGACTGCAGGGCCCGCACCGTGGTCAGCTTGGAGTCCTGGCAGCGCATGCGGATGCCGCGGATCTCCCCGTCCTCCGCCACGTCCAGGCTGTTGCAGAAAATGGTGGGCCAGCCCAGCTTTTTCATCAGCGGCATGGCAAACTCCTCAAAGGTGTCGCTGAGGATGATGACCTGGGTTATGGAGCGCAGCTCGTCCAAAAATTCCTTGGCGCCGGGGAGAACATCGATCTTTTCAATGGTGGCCTGAATCTCCTTGAGCCCCAGTCCATGCTCCTTCAGGATGCCGATGCGCCAGCGCATCAGCTTGTCGTAATCCGGCTCCTCCCGGGTGGTCCGCCGCAGCACTGGGATGCCGCTGGCCTCGGCGAAGGCGATCCAGATCTCCGGGACCAGCACGCCCTCCATATCCAAGCAAACAATGTTCATGGTGTCTCCCCTTTTTCCAGCATTTTACGGCGCAGGGGCCGTACGATTGGGCAATATAGCTATAGTATAGCGGATTGTGCGCCCGTTTTCAATGGGAAAGCGCAGAATATCTGAAAAAATTTATTGTATGCAAAAAAAGTTTCAGGCGCAAAGCAGAATAAATCCCCGTCTGCCGGACAGACTATGCACCGAGACCAAAACGGATTGGGAGGTTGAAACCATGATAGCAGATAAGATTGCGCTGATCCTTGCGATCATCGGCGCGCTGAACTGGGGCTCCATTGGTCTGTTCGGCTTTGATGTGGTGGCGTTCATCTGCGGCGGTCAGATGGCTACCCTCAGCCGAGTCATCTACGCCCTGGTGGGACTGGCCGGTCTGTGGTGCATTTCCCTGCTGTTTCGCGAGACTACGGCCGGGGAACGCAGAAACGAATCATAAACAGATCCAAGGCGGATCGGGAAGGGTCCGGAGCGCGCCACGCGCAGCTCCAGGCCCTTCTCCCTTTTTCCTTGTTCCGCCTTTCTTTTTTCGCCCCGTCAGGAAAACGGGCAAAAATGCCGCCTTTTCCTGGTGGACTTCCCCGCCGATTCGCTCTATACTGTGGCTGTACATTTCCAAACAGAATGGAGGAATCGACATGCGCTTGGGAGAGAGCTTGTGCCGCGCCAGAAAGGCGTGCGGGCTTTCACAGGAGGAGGTGGCGGAAAAGCTGGGGGTGAGCCGGCAGACCATCTCAAAGTGGGAGACGGACGAAACACTGCCGGATATCCGCCAGGCCAAACGGCTGTCCACGCTCTACCATGTGACCCTGGATGAGCTGGTGTCCTTTGACATCGAAGTCCGTGCGATCCAGGAGATGGTACGGCAGACCAGCGAAGAGACACAGAAAAAAATTGACTGGACCAAATTATGGAGCGAGAAATATCCGATCCTGGCCTCCTATCAGAGCGAAGTCTCCATCGAGGACTACACAGCGCCGCTGCAGGCGCTGCTGGACAGGCTGAAGCAGGACTACGGCTATGGGGATGAGGACGCCTTTCTGGTGCTCAAGGATATCCTGGGAAAGCTCTGGACCCAGCGGCAGGAATGAGTCCCCCGCTGGATCCAGAGTGCATGCGCAGTTGACAGCACACAGGATTTCGGTACAATAGAACCGCAGAGATAAAAACACGGTCCGGTTGGTAGTCCGGGCGCGGCGCGAGCCGTCAGTAACCTGCCTCCTTGGTTGTCCCTTCTCTGTATCGACAAGATATAAAGGAGGAACTTCGGATGGAACAGGCTGTTTCCACGCTCACCGTATGCTTTGAGGACCCGTTCTGGGTCGGCGTGTACGAACGGGAGAGCCGAGGGGGCTATGCGGTGTGCCGAATCGTCTTTGGCGCGGAGCCTACGGATCGGGAGGTCTACGACTTTCTGCTCCGCAGCTGGGGCGCGCTGCAGTTCAGCCCCGCCCTGCCCTCTTCGCTCCCGTCAGACCGGCGGCGCAGCCCCAAGCGGGTCCAGCGGGAGATCCGGCGGCAGCTGCACGGCGCCGCCGGCGTCGGCACCAAGGCCCAGCAGGCGCTGAAACGCCAGCAGGAGCAGCGGAAGGCGGAGCGAAAGGACGCCGCCCGCCAGAGGCGGCAGGCGGACCAGGACCTCCGCTTTCAGCAGCGGCGGGAAAAACGCAGGGAAAAGCACAAGGGCCACTGACCGCCCCATATCCTACCGAAAAGGGGAGGGCCCGTCTCATAAGACGGGCCCTCCCCTTTCATCTTTTTCATCTTTATTCGGCCTGTCGGCCGGCCTCCCGGTGGCTTTCAGGACAGGCGGGACCTGAAGTCCTCGTACCCAAATTCCCGCACCAGACGGCACTGCCCCGCCTCGTTCCGCCAGACGATGGCGGGCAGGGGCATACCGTTGAAGGTATTGGTTTTGACCATGGTATAGAGGGCCATGTCCTCAAAGACAAGTTCCTCCCCCTCCTGCAGGGGGTGGTCAAAGGAGTAGTCCCCGATCACGTCCCCGGCAAGGCAGGTGGGGCCCCCCAGCCGGTAGGTATAGGGCAGCTCCCCCGGCTCGCCGCTCTGGCGCAGGGGCGGGCGGTAGGGCATCTCCAGCACGTCCGGCATGTGGCAGGCGGCGGAGGCGTCCAGGATGGCGATATCCATGCCGTTATGGAGGGTCTCCAGCACCCGGCAGACCAGAAAGCCCGCGTTCAGCACCACCGCCTCCCCCGGCTCCAGGTACACCGCCACGCCGTACTGCTCCCGCAGCCGGCGGACCAGGGCAACAAGCCGCTCCCGGTCGTAGTCCGGCCGGGTGATGTGGTGGCCGCCCCCCAGGTTGACCCATTTGAGCCCCCGCAAATAGGGGCCGAACTGCTCCTCAAAAGCCTCCAGCGTCACGGCCAGGGCGTCGGCGTTCTGCTCGCAGAGGGTGTGGAAGTGGAGCCCGTCCAGCAGCGGCAGCTGGCCGGGATCGAAGTTCTCCCGTGTGGTCCCCAGCCGGGAGCCAGGGGCACAGGGATCATAGATGGCGTGCCCCTCTTGGGTGGAGCACATGGGGTTTACCCGCAGGCCCACCGCCTTGCCGGCGGCTCTGGCCCGGGGGGCGTATTTTTCCACCTGCCGGGGACTGTTGAACACAAGGTGGTCGGCATAGGCAAGGAGGTCCGCAAACTCCTCCTCCCGGTAGGCCGGGGAGTAGACATGGGTCTCGCCGCCGAAACACTCCCGCCCCAGCCGGGCCTCATAGAGGCCGCTGGCCGTGGTGCCGTGGAGATACTGCCGGATCAGGGGGTAGGCGTAAAACATGGAGAAGGCCTTCTGGGCCAGGAGGATCTTAGCGCCGCTGCGGTCCGCCACATTCCGGAGGATCTCCAGGTTCCGCCGCAGCAGGGTCTCGTCCACCAGAAAATAGGGGGTACGGATCGTCTCCATCCCTCAGTCCACCAGCACCGGGTGCTCGTTGATCTGCCAGGGGAGGCCCCATTTGTTCAGCGCGTCCATGTAGGGATCCGGGTCAAACTCCTCCACTGTGTGGACACCGGGCGTGTTCCACTTGCCGGTAAGGAGCATCATGGCGCCCACCATGGCGGGGACGCCGGTGGTGTAGCTCACCGCCTGAGACCCCACCTCCCGGTAGCATTCCTGGTGATCACAGACGTTGTAGATATAGGCGGTCTTCTCCTTGCCGTCCTTTTTGCCGGTGAAGATGCAGCCGATATTGGTCTTGCCCACCGTCCGGGGGCCCAGGGAGGCCGGGTCAGGCAGCAGGGCCTTCAAAAACTGGATGGGGACGATCTGGTGTCCCTCGTAGTCGATGGGGGTGGTGGAGAGCATGCCCACGTTCTCCAGGCACTTCATATGGGTGAGGTAGCTCTGGCCGAAGGTCATGAAGAAACGGATGCGCTTGACGCCGGGGATGTTTTTGGCCAGGGATTCGATCTCCTCGTGGTGGAGCAGGTACATATCCTTCTGGCCCACCTGGTCGAAGTCGTACTCCCGATGGATGGACATGGGAGGGATCTCCACCCAGCGGCCGTCCTCCCAGTAGGAGCCGGGGGCGGACACCTCCCGCAGGTTCACCTCGGGGTTGAAGTTGGTGGCAAAGGGGTAGCCGTGGTCACCGCCGTTGCAGTCCAGGATGTCGATGGTGTCGATCTGGTCAAAGAGGTGTTTCTGGGCATAGGCGCAGTAGGCCTGGGTGACGCCAGGATCAAAGCCGGTGCCCAGCAGGGCGGTGAGTCCGGCCTTTTCAAACTTCTCCCTGTAGGCCCACTGATAGGAGTAGTCAAAGAGGGCGGAGAATCCCTCCTCCTTGCAGCGTTTCTCATAGGCGGCGCGCCACTGGGGATCGTCGGTGTTCTCCGGCTCGTAGTTAGCGGTATCCAGATAGTTGACGCCGCACTGGAGGCAGGCCTCCATGATGGTGAGATCCTGGTAAGGAAGGGCGATATTCATCACCAGGTCCGGCTGGACCTTGCGGATGAGGGCCGCCACCTCCTCCACCTTGTCCGCGTCCACCTGAGCGGTGGTGATCTTGGTGGCGGTCTTGCCCTCCAGCTCCTTCTTCATGGCCTCGCACTTGCTCACAGTACGGCTTGCAATGCAGATCTCTGTGAAAACCTCGCTGTTCTGGCAGCACTTGTGGATCGCTACCCCGGCCACGCCGCCGCAGCCGATGATCAAAACCTTTGCCATATGTTCTACCTCCTGTATGAAATATTGATATTGTCTCTGCCGTTATCCGCCCAGGGCCAGCAGCATCTCCCGGACGATCTTGGCCGCCGCGGCGCTGGAGGCGCCGCTGGGGTCATAGTGGGGGCTGAGCTCGTTGACGTCGCAGGCCGCCACCCGGCCACTGCCGCAGACGGTGGTCACCGCCCGCCGCAGCTCCTCAAAGCTGACGCCCCCCGGCTCCGGCGTGCCGGTCCCAGGGAAGACCGAGGGGTCCAGCACGTCCAGATCAACCGTAAAGTAAATCGGCTTGTCTCCTATATTTTCCATGGTATTTTCCAGTCCGTCCAGGGTGAAGGGGTGGGTGGAAACATGGTCCCTCCCCCACTGCCACTCACTGCGATCGCCGGAGCGGATGCCAAACTGGAAGATCCGCCCGTCTCCCACCAGGTCCCAGCACCGGCGGATCACGCAGGCGTGGCTGAGGGACACGCCCAGGTACTCCTCCCGCAGGTCCGTATGGGCGTCGAAGTGGATGATGCAGATTTCCGGATACCGCTCATAGGCCGCCTGAAAGGCGCCCAGGGTCACCAGATGCTCGCCGCCCAGGAGGAAGGGGCGCTTGCCGGCGGAGAGGATCTCCGCGGCGCGGTCGTGGATAGCGGCGATGGCCTGGAGAGAGCTGCCCATGGGCAGCTCCAAATCTCCCGTGTCCAGAACCGCCAGGTCCGAGAGATCCCGGTCCTGATAGGGGCTGTAGAGCTCCAGGCCGTAGGACTCCCGGCGGATGGCGTTGGGGCCGAACCGGGCGCCGGGCCGGTTGGAGGTGGTGGAGTCGAAGGGCGCGCCGAAGAGCACGGTCCCCGCCGCCTCAAAGGGGCTGTCACAGCCCATAAAAACGTCAGTCTGCGCTTTCAACATGTTTCAAAAGCTCCTCTACATAGGCCGGAATATAAAAGGCCCCCTTGTGCAGGGTGGTGGTGTAGTACCAGCAGTGGATGTTCCGGTCATTCCAGCGTTTCTCGTTGAGATCCCGCAGGGGGTGGTACTTCTTGGAGGCAAAGCCGAACAGCCAGTGGCCGGAGGGATAGGTGGGGATGTGGGCCTGGTAGACCTTGCTGATGGGAAAGGACTCCACAATCCGCTTATGGGCCCGCTGGCAGGCCACGGCGTCCGCGTCGTAGAAGGGGCTCTCATGCTGGTTGACCATAATGCCGTCAGCACGGAGGGCCTTGGAGCAGTTGCCGTAGAACTCCCGGGTGAAAAGCCCCTCCCCGGGGCCGAAGGGGTCCGTGGAATCCACAATAATCAGGTCATAGCAGTCCTCCCTGGAGCGGATGAACCGCAGCCCGTCCTCATAGTGGATGGTGAGGCGGGGATCGTCCAGGCTGCAGGCGGTCTTGGGCAGATAGGTCCGGCACACCTCCACCACCTGGGGATCGATCTCCACCATGTCGATGTGCTCCACATCCTCATAGCGGCACAGCTCCCGGATCACGCCGCCGTCCCCCGCGCCGATGACCAGCACGTCCCGCACATGGGGGTGCACCGCCATGGGGACGTGGGTGATCATCTCGTGGTAGATAAATTCGTCCTTCTCCGTCAGCATCATATAGCCGTCCAGGGTCAAAAACCGGCCGAACTCCGGGGACTCGAACACGTCGATCCGCTGAAACTCGCTCTGCCCGCTGTAGAGCTGCTTATCCACCCGGATGGAAAACTTCACATTCTCCGAGTGGGCCTCGGAAAACCACAGATCCATCTCACACCCCTCCCTTCAAAACGTTCAGCCGCAGGATGTCCGGGTCCTCCGGCCCGGTCATGGAGCAGCCCTTCTCCTTTGCGTATCGGATATAGTCCAGGATCTCCCGGGTGATCCGCTCGCCGGGGGCGAGAATGGGGATCCCCGGTGGGTAGCACATAACAAATTCACTGCAGACCCGTCCGGCAGTCTCCTCAATGGGCAGGGACTCCTTCTCCGCGTAAAACGCCTCCTGGGGCGAGACCGCCACCTCCGGGTCGATGTACTCCTGTTTCATCAGGCCCGCCCGGCTCTTGCCAAAGCGGCGGCGTACCTCGCTGAGGGCGCTGACAAGCCGCTCGATCTCCCGGGGCCGGTCCCCGATGGAGAGGTAGGCCAGGATATTGCCCAGGTCTCCAAACTCGATCTGGATGTCGTACTCGTCCCGGAGAAGATCGTAGACCTCGATGCCGGCAAGCCCCACGTCCAGGGTGTTCACCGAGAGCTTTGTCACGTCAAAGTCGTAGATGCTGCTGCCGTTGACCAGCTCCCGGGAGAAGGCGTAGTAGCCGCCGATGGCGTTGATCTCCGAGCGGGCATACTCCGCCAGCTCCACCACCCGGCGGAAGGCCTCCCGCCCCCGGAGGGCCAGGTTCCGCCGGGAGATGTCCAGGCTGCTGAGCAGCAGATAGGAGCCGCTGGTGGTCTGGGTCAGGTTGATAATTTGACGGACATGCCCCTCCTGCATGGCGGGGCCTGTGAGCAGAAGGGAGCTCTGGGTAAGGCTCCCGCCGGACTTGTGCATGCTCACCGCCGCCATATCCGCCCCCGCCGCCATGGCGGAGACGGGCAGGCCCTCCCCAAAATAGAAGTGGGTGCCGTGGGCCTCGTCGGCAAGGCACAGCATCCCATGGTCATGGGCCAGCTTGACAATGGTTTTGAGATCCGAGCAGATGCCGTAGTAGGTGGGGTTGTTCACCAGCACCGCCTTGGCGTCCGG
>CAJFPI010000042.1 GCA_904398675.1 uncultured Oscillospiraceae bacterium | reverse complement strand
GCCCCTATTCCTCCTCTTCGTCCTTGTAGGACGCAGGCTTGATGTCGATCTTATACCCGGTCAGCCGCGCGGCGAGACGGGCGTTTTGGCCCTCCTTGCCGATGGCAAGGGACAACTGATCGTCCGGAACAATGACCCGGCAGCCCTTTCCCTCGTCGGCCAGCCACACATCCGTCACATCGGCCGGAGCCAGGGCGGCAGCAATAAACTCCGCGGGATTTTCACTGTATTTCACAATGTCGATCTTCTCGCCCCGCAGCTCCTCCACAATGTTGCCCACCCGCTGGCCCTTGGGCCCGACACAGGCGCCGATGGGATCCACCGCCTCGTCGTTGGACCAGACCGCCATCTTGGTGCGGCTGCCCGCCTCACGGGCAATGGACTTCACCTCCACAGTGCCGTCGTAGATCTCCGGCACCTCCAGCTCAAAGAGCCGCTTGACAAGGCCCGGATGGGTCCGGGAGATCAGGATCTGGGGGCCCTTGGTGGCCCGGCGGACCTCCACCACATAGACCTTGATGCGCATCCCCTCCACCAGCGTCTCGCCGGGGACCTGCTCCCCGGCCAGAAGAACCGCCTCTGTGGACTCCACACCGCTGCCGATGCGGAGGGATACATTTCCGTTGCGGGGGTCGATGCGGGTGACGGTGCCGGTGAGCAGCTCGTGCTGCTTGGAGTTGTACTCGTCGTAGACCATGCCCCGCTCCGCCTCGCGGAGCCCCTGGATGATCACCTGCTTGCCGTTTCCGGCGGCAATGCGGCCAAACTCAATATTGTCCACGGGGATGTTGATGGTGTCGCCGATCTCGGCGGTACCGCGGATGGCCCGGGCCTCCTCCAGAGACATCTGGGTCCCCGGGAAGTCCACCTCCTCCACAACCTCCTTCTGAATAAACATCTTCAGGTCCTTTTTCGCCTCATCTACATGGACGATCACATTCTCCACGCCCTCGTGATCCCGCTTATAGGCGGTAGTCAGGGCCTGGACGATCTTCTCCATCATAAAGGCCTGGGGAATCCCCCGTTCCTTTTCCAGCATGTCAAGAGCAACAAAGATTTCATCACACTTCATGTCACCGTTTCTCCTATCTTCTGATCCGTTCAGCATCCGCTCATCCGTCGGATTTCAGATATATCTGTTCTTTTAAAACTCGATCCGCAGGCGGCAGAGCGCCACCGCCTCTTTGGGAAAGGTCAGCTGCTCCTTTCCCATGGTGATCGTCACCGTCCCGTCGGCATAGCCCGCGAGATAGCCGGGAAACTCCTTGCGGCCATTCTGGGCCTTGTAGAGCTTTACCAGCACAGGGCTGCCCATAAACCGTTCGAAATCCCCGGGCCGTTTCAAAGCCCGCTCCGCTCCGGCGGAGGAGACTTCAAAGGTGTAGCTGCCCTCAATGGGGTCCGCCTCGTCTAAAAGATCGCTTACTGTGCGGCTGACCGCCTCACAATCCATGATATCCACGCCGCCCTCTTTGTCCAGATACAGGCGCAGGAACCACTCGCCCCCCTCCCGGACGTATTCCACATCCCAGAGCTCACAGCCGGCCGCCGCGATGGCCGGGGCCGCCAATTCCGCCACAATTTCGGTGATTTTCGACATAGCCCGCCTCCATCCTCCCGGGGAAACATCCCCCTTTTATCTGCCCCATCAGGTCAAGAAAAAGAGCGGACCCAAGGTCCACTCTCATAACAGTCACATCTTACTATAGGTACTATACCATATCTTATTCAAAAATGCAAGCATTTCTTTCCAGCCTGCCGCGCAATTCGCCGCATTTTCTGTAAAGGGGCCTGACAGCGGCCGGCAAAGCCTGTCGAAGGTCAAAAGGATATTTGCTTTTTTCTGCGGCTGTGGTATATTGGTAAAAGTGCGCGTTTTCGATTCTGATACCATCGTTATGGAAAGGGGGCCATCTTATGGCCAAGCATCCCCCGGATCCTGCCGTTTTGTTTCAGCCAACAGGCCGTCCTCCCCTCGGCGTTTCCATATCCCTCGCGCTGCAGCATCTTGTCGCCATGATCGTCGGCTGCGTCACGCCGGCCATCATCGTGGCCGACTACGCCGGCATGTCCCCCGGCCAGCAGGCGGCGCTGATCCAGTCCTCCCTTGTTTTCTCCGCTGTCACCGCCCTTCTCCAGCTCTTTCCCTTTGGCCGCGGTGGCAGGTTCCAGTTTGGCTCCGGTCTTCCGGTCATGTTCGGCACCGGTTTCGCCTATCTTTCCAGCCTTCAGGCGATTATCTCAGGCGGCGGCGGAATGGATGCCATCGCCGGCGGCCTGGTGGCGGGGGGCCTGGTGGCGGTCATTGTGGGCCTTGCTGTAGAGAAAATCCGCATGCTTTTTCCGCCGGTGGTAGCCGGCACCGTGGTGTTCACCTTCGGCCTTTCCCTCTACCCCATCGCCATCAACTATATGGCCGGCGGCGCCAGCTACACTGCAGCGTATATTGAGGAGAGCGCCCTGCCCGCCGCTTTGCTCTATGGCTCCTGGCAGAACTGGGCCATTGCCCTTTTGACACTTGTCATCGTTGTCGCCCTCAACGCCTGGGGAAAGGGCTGCTGCAGGCTGGCCTCCATCCTCATCGCCATGGCGCTGGGCTACGCTGTGGCTGCCGCCTGCGGCATGGTGTCTTTCTCCGGCGTGTCGGAGGCCGCCTGGTTCTCTCTGCCGGAATTTCTGCCCTACGGCATCCGGTTTGACGGCGCCGCCTGCGTCACCATCGGCGTCCTCTTCGCCATCACCGCCATCCAGGCCATCGGCGACTACACAGCCGCCACGGCGGGCGCCATGGACCGTGAGCCCACCAATCGGGAGCTGAAGGGCGGCATCATTGCTTTCGGCGCCGCCAATATATTGACCGCCCTGTTCGGCGGCCTGCCTACCGCCACCTTTTCCCAAAATGTGGGCATTGTCACCACCAGCAAGGTCATTAACCGCAATGTTCTCGCCCTGGCCGCGGCCTTTCTGCTGCTGGCGGGCGTATCCCCCAAATTTGCCGCCGTCCTCACCACCATCCCCCAGTGCGTTTTGGGCGGCGCCACCATCACCGTGTTTTCCTCCATTACCATGACTGGCATCAAGCTCATCGCCTCCCAAAAGCTGACCGGCCGGAACGCCACCATTGTGGGCCTTGCGGCGGCGCTCGGCGTGGGCATCTCCCAGACCTCCGCAGCCCTTGGTCAGCTGCCGGCAGAGGCGGCCAATGTGCTCGGCGGCTCCCCTGTGGTGATCGCCACTGTCACGGCTGTCCTTTTGAATCTGCTGCTGCCGAAAGATGCGGCATAGGTTTCCCTTCGTTCCGGCCGGGGGCTGCTCAGCGCCCTGTCTGTAGCATATATATCGCTCCATCCACCAGAGATGGCCATGCGCTGATCACGCAGGCCATCCGACAATTTTGCGAGGTGTCTCTATGTCTGATCTTTCCGCTGCACAGAAGTTTCGCGGCTTTCTCCGCCGCAAAAACGTTGTTCTCTCCGCCAGGCGCTACGGCATCGACGCCATGGGCGCCATGGCCCAGGGCCTCTTCTGCTCTCTGCTCATCGGTACCATCATCAACACCATCGGCACGCAGTTCCACATTCCCTTTCTCACCGATGTGGTGGCCACACTGGGGAGCGGCGGGCACACCATTGAATATACGGTGGGCGGGCTTGCCTCTGCCATGAGCGGCCCCGCCATGGCCATCGCCATCGGCTACGCCCTCCAGGCTCCCCCCCTGGTGCTCTTCTCTCTGGCGACGGTAGGCTTTGCCTCCAACACTCTGGGCGGGGCCGGCGGCCCTCTGGCCGTGCTGTTTATTGCCATCATCGCTGCAGAGATCGGAAAGCTTGTGAGCAAGGAGACGAAGATCGATATTCTGGTGACGCCGCTGGTGACCATCTTTGTGGGCGTTTTGCTCTCAGCCTGGTGGGCCCCCGCCATCGGCGCGGCGGCAAACCAGGTCGGGGCCCTGATCCGCTGGGCCACGGCACTGCAGCCGTTCTGGATGGGCATTGTGGTCTCGGTGGTCATCGGCATCGCTTTGACCCTTCCCATCTCCTCCGCCGCCATCTGCGCTGCGCTGGGGCTCACGGGCCTTGCCGGCGGGGCAGCCGTGGCAGGGTGCTGCGCCAACATGGTGGGCTTTGCTGTGCTCTCCTTCCGGGAAAACCGCTGGGGCGGACTTGTGAGCCAGGGCCTGGGCACCTCTATGCTCCAGATGCCCAATATCGTGAAAAATCCACGGATCTGGCTGCCTGCCATCCTCACCTCCGCCATTACCGGTCCGCTTGCCACCTGTGTGTTCCGCCTGGAGATGAATGACCCCGCCGGCGGCGTGGCCTCCGGTATGGGGACCTGCGGCCTTGTCGGGCAGATCGGAGTATATGCCGGCTGGGTCAGTGATGTGGCCGGCGGCGTGAAGGATGCCATCACCGCCTTTGACTGGGCCGGGCTCGTTCTGATCTCCTTTGTGCTTCCCGCCATCCTCACCTGGGCCTTCGGGCTCTTCTTCCGCCGCATCGGTTGGATTGGGGAGAGCGATCTCAAGCTGCCTGATTGAGCGCCGTATTTCCCGAAAAACTTGACTTCCCCTGGGGAAACTGTTAGAATTTTGCTGAAATCGCGTTTTCATCTCTGCAAGGCATCGCGGAGCTGCCGGGAAGGATTCCGGGCGGCAGAGGCCATGCGCATGTATGCAGGCGGGAGCGCGCCGTACAGAGAAATCTCATTAAAAATGGAAAACTTTGCCGCTGCCCTGGTGTGTCAGGGCATGCAGCTGTTCCGGCGCGGCAAAAACGGAGGGGTTTTATGAAAAAGGGCAATCCGATCGCACTGCTGCCTATCGGCGTATTTCTGGTGCTGTACCTGGGGCTTGGCATCGCCCTGGGCTTTTCCAATGTACCCATTACAATTGTCTTTCTTGTGGCAATTCTGGTGGCGTGCCTGCAAAACCGTGGGCTTTCTTTTGACGACAAGCTGGCGGTCATGGCCAAAGGGGTGGGCGACAAGAACATCCTCACTATGCTGCTGATCTTCTTGGCAGCAGGCGCTTTTGTGGGCGTGGCGGGACGCAGCAGCGCAGAGAGCGTGGCCTACTTTATGCTGTCCATCATTCCGGCCAGGTTCGCTGCGGCGGTGCTGTTTGTGGTGGCCTGCTTTGTCTCTACCGCCATGGGTACTTCTGTAGGGACCATAACCCTTCTGACTCCCATTGCTGTCGCGGTGGCGGACGCCTCCGGCTTTGGCGTCCCCCTGTGCGTGGGCTCCATCGTGGGCGGCTCCATGTTTGGTGACAACCTCTCCTTCATCTCCGACACCACCATTGCCGCCTGCAACGGCCAGGGCGTCCCCATGAAGGACAAATTCCGGGAAAACTTCGCCATTGCCCTTCCGGCGGCCATCGTCACGCTTGCTGTCATTCTGGTTCTCAGTTTCCAGGCGCCCCTGGCCGGCGCTGTGGAGCGCCCCTATAACCTGGTGCAGGTCATTCCCTATGTGCTGGTGCTCATCGGCGGTATTGCGGGAATCAACGTCTTTCTGGTCCTCCTGGTCGGCATCGCCTCCGGCGCTGTCATCATGCTGGCCACCGGCGGCATCGCCCCGGAGAACCTTCTGAGCAGCATGGGTACCGGCGCGGCGGGTATGTTTGAGACCAGCATGGTGGCCATTCTGGTCTCTGCCATGTGCGCCTTGATCCGTGTCCACGGCGGATTTGACGCGCTGCTGTCCTTTATCCACCGGATCTTCAAAGGAAAACGGGGCGGCCAGCTGGGCATGGGTCTTCTGGTGGGGGCTATGGACATCGCCACGGCCAACAACACCGTGGCCATCGTCATGGCGAACCCCATCGCCAAGGAGATGAGTCAGGAGTACGGCGTCACCCCCAGCAAGACCGCTTCTATCCTGGACACCTTCTCCTGTATTTTCCAGGGCGTGATCCCCTACGGCGCCCAGATGCTGGTGGCCGTCTCTGCGGCTGTGGAGCTGGGGCATACAATTTCTGCCTTTGACGTCATGCCTTACCTGATTTACCCCTATCTCCTGCTGGTCAGCTCCCTGGTCTTTATCTTCCTGATTCCTGAAAGGAAACGGAAGGGCGCAAAATAAGAACGCCTCAAACAAACGCCGCCCCCGCTTAGCCGGGGCGGCGTTTTCATCCTCGGAGCAGGCTGCCGGGACACCGGCCTCTGCTCTTTTACATTTTCCCTTCCAGCTCCTTCACCGCCTGTACCACCCGGGAGGTCCCCAGGCGGCTGGCCCCCAGGGCCAGAAACGCCTCTGCGTCCCCGAGGCTCCGGATGCCGCCGGCGGCTTTGATCTTCAGATGGGGCGCTGCGTGGGCGGCAAAGAGGGCCACATCCTCCCGGGTGGCTCCGCCTCCGGCAAAGCCGGTGGAGGTCTTGATGAAGTCCGCCCCGGAATCGGACACAATGCTGCACAGGCGGATCTTCTCCGCCTCTGTGAGAAGGCAGGTCTCCACAATCACCTTCAAAAGCCGCCCCTCCCCCGCAGCCTTCACCGCCCGGATCTCCTCCAGCACCGCGTCCCACCGGCTGTCCTTGACCCAGCCCAGGTTGATGACCATGTCCAGCTCATCCGCCCCGTTTTGCACCGCGTCTGCCGCCTCAAAGCACTTGGCCTTTGTGGTGGCATAGCCATTGGGAAAGCCGATCACGGTGCAGATGGGCAGGCGGCCCGAGACATAGTCTGCCGCCTGCCGCACATAGGACGGCGGGATGCAGGCGCTGGCACAGCCGTAGCCCATGGCATCGTCCAGAACGGCGCGGATCTCCTCCCACCCGGCGTCCTGCCGCAGCAGGGTGTGATCCACCTGGGATAAAATCTCTCTTGTCTCCATTGTCCCCTCCTGCTCTCAGGCCGCTGTCAGCCCCACAGGGCGGACAGCATGGGGACCACCTGCTTTTTCCGGCTCATCACCTTGGGCAGGAAAATCTGGTTGTCCTTGATCTTCACATGGAAGGCATGCTCCGCCAAGTCCTCGTCCCCCAGGTAGAGGATCATGGACCCCTCCTTCAAGACATCGGTAAGCATCAGGATCATGAGCATATAGTGGTGCTCCTCCATGGTCTTGCGCATGAGATCCAGAAACTCCTCCTTGCGCTGGAGATGCCGGTCGGAGTCGATGCAGGTGATCTGGCTGATGCCGAAGTCGTGGCCTGCGATGTGGAACTCCTTGAAATCCGTAAACAGCAGCTTTTCCACCGGCTGGTCCTCCGGGGCGGAGGCTTCGAAGATCTCCCGGCCCAGCTGGTCCAGGGAGATATCCGCAAGACTCGCCAGCCGCTGGGCCATGTTCCGGTCACGGGGGGTGCAGGTGGGGGACTTGAACATCACGGTGTCGGAGACGATGGCCGCCGCCATCAGCCCCGCCAGCTTTTTGGAGGGCATCATGCCCCGCTCCTGGAACATGCCGGCCACGATGGTGGTGGTGCTGCCCACCGGCTCATTGCGGAAATAGATGGGGTTTCCCGTCTGGATATCCGCCAGGCGGTGGTGATCGATAATGGCCACAATATCCGTCTGGTCAAGGCCGGGGACAGACTGGGCGGCCTCGTTGTGGTCCACCAGCACCACCCGCTTGCGCCGGGGCTTGATGAGATGGAACCGGGACAGCGTCCCCACTACCTTGTTGGTCTCCCGGTCCAGGATGGGGTAGCTGCGGTACCGGCTCTGGAGGACAACCTCCCGCACATCGTCAATATAGTCGTCCAGATAGAAGTACTCCAGGTTCTCCCTTCGGCAGACGCAGCCGGCGGGAATGGCCTGAAACAGCAGGCGGATGGCCCGGTAGGTGTCAAAGGGGGTGGAGATGATGCAGGTGTTGCTGTCCATCCGGCGGATCTCCTCGGGCAGCTCCGCCTGGCAGAGGATAATACACCGCACCCCCTTTTCCACAGCCGCGCGCAGCACCTCCGGCTGCCTCCCGCAGATCAGGATGGTATCCTTGCTTTTGAAGGGCATCTCGTCCAGGCCGCAGGGCAAAGCAATGACCATCCTGCCGGAGATGGTGTTGATGACCTCCTTGGTCTCGTTGAGGAGCTCCCCCTCCAGCACGCTGATGATGTTGAAAATCGGCACATCCTGCAGCATGGGATCGGCAATGGTCTTCATGTCGTACTCCGCCACATCCCCCGACGTAAGCATCCCCACCAGGTGGCCGTCGTCATCGGTAATGGGAACGGCGGCAATGTGTTTCTCCTCATCCATGGCCGACCAGGCCCGGTTCACCGTGACCGCCTGGTTCAGGATCGGCGGCACGTCGAAATCCAGGTCCTGGACCTGGGTGCGCATATTGGTGATATAGACAGGCGGCTCAAACCCAAAGCGGTTAAGAATCGCCCGTGTCTCGTCGCTGAGGTGGCCCAGCCGGGCCGCCACATACTCCCGGTCCCCCACGGCGTTTCGCAGCGCGGCGTAGGCCATGGCGGACACAATGGAGTCCGTGTCAGGGTTGCGGTGTCCTGTCACATAGATCTTGTCCAAGGGGATGTCCTCCTTTGTATTTGTCTATGGATCCTATGAGTCTCTGCAGTTTTTGTCCTGCCATGCATCCTCTTCCCTATATGGCGGCGGGGGCCGCACGGCAGCGGAGCATGGCGCAGTAGCCCGCCGCGTCAAAGGGGTCCAGGGGCGTGTCCTTTCGCAGATAGAGGGGGTGGTGGGGGTGTCCCCGCTTGCTGCGCTGCCCGGCGGTGTACCACCGGGCACCCCGTTCCGCGCCGACGGCAACCAGATCCGCCGCGCAGTCTGCGAGGTAGTCCCGCTCCTCTATAATATTACCCCAGGCTGCCCACACTGCCGGCTCCTCTCCCGCCAGGGACAGCGCATAATCAAATGCCGCCAGATTCTCCCGGTGAAGAGCCTCATTGCACCGCCGCTCCATATCCTTGGGTCGGGTGGCCCGCTGGGCGTAGACGTTGAACATCAAAAAGCTGTCAAAGCCGTTGAACAGAGCGATCCGCTCCACAGACTTCAGGGTGTTGTCCAGCGCGTCCGGCGCCGCGGTGGAAGGGTTGACCCCCACACAGATCAGCGGCCTTTTTCCCCGGGTCCCCAGGAGATAGCGGTATTCCCCATAGGTGTTGGGGACATAGAGCCACCGCCGGGCATCATAGCCGCCGCTGGGCTGAAGAGCCTGCGCCAGCGCCTCGTCAAAGGGTACGATTTCCAGCGCGGCCGTGTTGCCGGATGGTATGTGCATACAGATAGTCCTCCTGATTTCCCTGCCGCTATAGCGCAAAGGCCTGGCAGATCAGCGCCACGCAGCCGTCCACGCCCAGCGCGCCGCTGTCCAGCGACAGATGGTAGTTTTTCATGTCGCCCCACTCCTGATCGGTATAGAACCGGTAGTGCTGGGCCCTGGCCTTGTCCCGCTTGGCCAGGACGGATGCCGCGTCCTTCTCCTCCAGCGCATGCTCCCGGATAGAGCGCTCCACCTTATAGGGCATATCGGAGTGGATGAAAACATTCAGCACATCGCCCCGCTCCCGGAGGATATAGTCGGCGCAGCGGCCCACGATCACACAGCTCTCCCGGTCCGCGATCTCCCGCAGCAGCTCCGCCTGGACAAACTGCATCTGATCCCGCAGGGCGCTCTGGGTGTGGAGCGTGGAGGAAAAGCGGCCGCCATAGCCAAAGATATGTCCCAGGGAGCCATTCTGGAAATACTCATCATTGGCTGCAATGAACTCCGGGGACAGCTTGGTCTTTGCCGCCACCAGTTCTACGATCTCTTTGTCATAAAAGGAGACGCCCAGTTTTTCCGCCACCAGTTTGCCGATGGTGTGCCCGCCGCTGCCGCACTCGCGGCCAATCGTTACGATCCTTCGTTTCATGGAAATCTCCCCTTTCTAAATGGTAATTTCAGTATACCACACCCCCGTTGGATGGTAAAGCGCGGATCCGGCATCCGTGTTGGAAAAATTTTTGATTTTTTTAAATTTGGCTCTTGACAAACGGGAAATATTTTGTATAATAATGACTGTTCGCGATGCGTATAGCGGGTTTGTGTAAAGGTAGCACAGCGGACTCTGACTCCGTATGTGAGGGTTCGAATCCTTCACCCGCTGCCATCCCGATGGAGGAAGGACGTTGTCCTTCCTCCGCGGGACAACTTCATATGCGCGAGTGGTGGAATTGGCAGACTCGCTAGATTCAGGTTCTAGTGTGCATTACGCACGTGCGGGTTCAAGTCCCGCCTCG
>CAJFPI010000041.1 GCA_904398675.1 uncultured Oscillospiraceae bacterium | reverse complement strand
GGACAGCGGCCCGCAAGTAACGGCATGAGACGCGGGAGCAAGCTCCGCTTGCGACCGTGGAGCGGGGCAACCGCCCCGCCCTGCGCGCATAAATAGGGGAGCGCGAGGGGGCGAAAGCCCGCCTCGCGTGGGATGACATGCCCTACCTCACACTTGCAGCCTGGCAGGTGTTTTCCTGCCGCGCAGATCCCAAAAAAACGGCCGCAAACACTGTTTGCGGCCGCATCGCGGGGCCTGTGTCCCTGCTCAGCATTATTCTATTTATTCCTCTTCTTATTCCTCGGTTTCGATGTAGGACTCCTCAGCAGCCTGCTGGGCCTTTACGAGTAGAGAGCGGGCAAATCCATAGTTCTGTTGGTCGATTGCATCGATTGCATCTGTGGCGCCATTGAATAAAATAGTATAATAGTCCGGCAAATTTTTAGTTTCCAAATCCATCACCTCACAACACCATCCTAGCACAGATGCCGCCGGATTGCAATGTGAAAAACGGCAATCTGGCAGATTTAAAAATGTACTGTGTTCTACTTTCCTGCTTTTAATTGCCGGCTGGCCAGGTCCCCGGCGGCATAGGTTTCCGCCAGGGCCTGGGCGAACCACAGCCGTTCGCTGGCTATGCCGTAGTCCCGCCGCTGCATGTCGAGCTGCGCGTTGGTGGCCGCGTTGAAGAGCAGGGTGTAGTATTCCGGAAGGAGGTCATACTCCCGGCGGTACGGTTTCCACAGCTCTGTGTCGTACCAATCCCTGTCGTGGATCTCGGTCGGTTTCAGGGATTCCATGTATACGGCGTTTTTGAGGTCCCGCTGCAGCGTGTCGCTGTTCTCCGGCGGCTCCGGCAGCTCGCTGATGGCCAGGAGCACCTGGTAATAGGCCGAAAGCGGCAGCCCCCGCCGGAACAGGCCGGCGGCGCTCATCAGATGGTTAGCAAGCTTTGCGTAAGAATCCATAAATACCCCTCCTCGCCATACATTTGCAATACAAAGTGTAATGCAGATTTTTAGTAATTTCTGCATTACCATTGTTTTATAAATGTAGCACGAGGTTGAGGATATGCGAAAGTTTCACATTCCCAAAAATTCACCGACGACAAGTAAGAGCGTTCGATTTCCGAATGATCTGATCGATCAGGTAGAGGGAGCAATCCGTGGAACTGATTGCACGTTCTCAACTTTTATTATCGAGGCCACACGGGTGGCGCTGGAGAACCTGGCGGAGGAGGGAGAAGAAACAAAAAAGGAGTAATCCCATGAAACATGTATTATACGGCAAGTGTGTCAAATGCGGCAAGACCTATGAGGCCACGCCCAACCTCACCACCTGCGAGTGCGGCGGTATTCTGGATATCGTCTACGACTACGACTATATCAAGAGCCAGCTGACCAAGGAGAAACTGGCCGAGCGGCGCAACAACTCCATGTGGCGCTACCGGGAGCTGCTGCCGGTGGAGGACACCACGGCGGACACCCCCCTGCGGGTGGGCTGGAGCCCCCTGTACGAGGCGGACCGGCTGGCCGCGGAGCTGGGCATCAAAAAGCTCTATGTGAAGGACGACGGCGTGAACCCCACCGCCTCCCTGAAGGACCGGGCCAGCGCCATGGCTGTTGCCAAGGCCCGGGAGGCCGGGGCCAAGGTGATTGCCTGCTCCTCCACCGGCAACGCCGCCTCCTCCCTGGCCGGCAACGCCGCCGCCGCCGGGCTCAAGACCTACATCTTCGTCCCCTCCCGGGCCCCCAAGGGCAAGGTGGCCCAGCTGATGACCTTCGGCGCCACCGTCATTTCCGTCCAGGGCAGCTATGAGGAGACCTTTGAGCTCTCCGAGGCCGCCATCGACAAGTGGGGCTGGTACAACCGCAACGCGGCCATCAACCCCTATCTCTCCGAGGGCAAGAAGACGGTGGGCCTGGAGATCATGGAGCAGCTGCAGTGGAAGGCCCCGGACTACATCGCCATCTCTGTGGGCGACGGCTGCACCATCGCGGGGCTGTGGAAGGGCCTGAAGGATCTGTACGCCATCGGCTTTATCGATAAGCTGCCCCGTCTGATTTCCGCCCAGGCCGCCGGCTGCTGCCCGCTGAACCGGGCCATTGCGGAGAACAAGCCCTGGCATCCCATGGAGGAGAACACCCTGGCCGACTCCATCGCCGTGGGCGTGCCCCGCAACGCGGACAAGGCCCTCATGGCCATCCGGGAGTCAAACGGCCTTGTGGTCAACGTCACCGACGAGGAGATCATGGCCGCCCAGAAGCTGCTGGGCCGCACCTGCGGCGTGTTCGGCGAGCCCGCCGGCGTGGCCGGCTCCGCGGGGCTGAAAAAGCTCTGCGAGGAGGGGAAGATCGAGAAGGACGCCACCGTGGTCAGCGTGGTCACCGGCAACGGCCTGAAGGACGTGGCCAACGCCATCAAGGCCTGCGGCGAGCCCATCTCCATCCCCGGCCGCATGGACCTGCTGCTGGAGGAGTTTGACAAGCGGGGCATCGTGGTGGAGTAATTTCCCCCGCCGTGTTCCCATTGCGCCTGAAAAAATTGACGTATCGAAAGGGCGGACAGCAAACTGTGCTGTCCGCCCTTTTTGTGCCGCATGGGGGAGGGAGACAGTCAATACAGAGCGCCTCCGGTCAGGAGGATGTCGGTTTCATGGGCGGCGATGGCCGCCACAGCTGCCTCGATTCCCAGGGTAATGTTGGCCAGAGACATAGAGGGCCGCTCCGGCTGATGGATGGTCTGCTCCGGCGTGCATGGAACGTGCATAAATCCGGCGCGGATCTTTAGGCGCTGGCTCTGTATGTGGTGCAGCACGCCGTACATCAGATGATTGCAGACAAAGGTGCCGGCAGAGTTGGACACCTGGGCCGGCAGCCCCGCCTGCTGTATGGCCTGCACCATGGCCTTGATGGGGAGCGTGGAGAAGATGGCCGCAGGGCCGCCGGGGACAATGGGCCGGTCAATGGGCTGGTTGCCCTGGTTGTCGGGGATGAGGGCGTCGTCTATGTTGATGGCCACCCGCTCCAGGCACAGCGCGCTGCTCCCCCCAGCCAGACCGACGCACAGAACAGCGTCCGGGCGTGCGGCGTCGATCTCTGCTGCCGCGGCCTGAATGGAGTCCCCGAAAACGGTAGGGACCATTTTCTTTATGATTTCAATGCCGTCTGACTGGCTGCGAACCCTGTTGACAGCCTCAAGGGCGGGATTGGTGCTGTGTCCGCCAAAGGGATCAAAGGCAGTGAGGAGGATTTTCATGGGATATGCCGCCTTTCTGTTTTTCTTGAATTTTATCACGTTTGCCACAGCTGGGAAAGTCCTTCTTCCGCGTACAATTCTTGTGTTTTTACACAAAGAATGTAAAATATACACCAATATTCATTTCTGTTTGTCTATTTTTTTATACAAGTTCCCGCTTATTTTCCGGGGAAACAAAAACCTTACTTGCGTTTTACGAAGATTTAACTGCATACAAGGAATAGATAGTCAGCAAATCAGAGAAAATGTTTCCAAGGAAATTATTTCCGAGGAAACTACTTGCTTTTTCAGAGCCTGTGTGCTACGCTCGAAAAAAAGAGGTTGAGGAAATATGGACAATTTTGTTGTACAAATTGATGAGACTATGGGACTCCTTTGCAATTTAGACCGGGTCATTGATGCGAAGTGCCGGGATTACGGCTGCGGGTTTGAGCTCAGCGCCAGGGAGATCCACACGCTGGAGGCTATTGTCAACCACCCGAGCCTGAACGCCACGGAGCTGACAGAGCTGCTGGGGTTTCAGAAGGGGACCTTTTCCAAGGTTGCCCGCCGTCTGGAGCAGCGGGGCCTGATCCAGCGCTATCAAAATGAGGAGAACCGGAAAGAGATCTTCTTCCGATGTACAAGCCTGGGTGACAAGGCGTACCAGGGCCACTACCGGTTTCATGAGCAGAGGAGCTCTGCGGCCTATCAGCGCTTTCGGCATTACACGCCGGAAGAGCAGCAGGTGATTCTTCGCTTTCTCTCAGACTACATCCAATATTTAAAGGACTATTTTTGATCCGCTCGCTTTCCGGGAGGTGGGATGATATGGATCCGATCTATATTCTGCACAATGCAAACCTTGTCACCATGGAGGATGACCGCATTCTATATGGGATGGATCTTTTCGTGGCCAACGGCAGGATCTACAAGATTGCGCCCCGTATTGATATAACCGGCGTTCCCCGCCGGGACTGTACCGGGAAATTTTTGATGCCGGGCCTCTTCGACTGTCATGTCCACATGGATTCCGACGATATTACAGAGATGCTCATTGCCTGCGGCATCACCACCTGCCGGAACATGTGGGGCCTCCCGGAGACCCAGCAGTGGCGCAAAGAGATCGACGCGGGGATCCGTCCCGGTCCCCATGTCTATTCCACCGGCCCGCTGACAGACGGCGTCACCTACTGGGAGGGCTCCAAAATTGTCACCACGCCGGAGGAGGGGCGCCAGGCTGTGGTGGACTGTCTCCGGGATGGATACGAGTTTGTAAAAACCTATCCCAGCATCCCCAGAGAGGCGTTTTTGGCGATAATGCATACGGCCGGTGAGCTGGGAATCCCCGTGATGGGACACGGCAACTACCACGTTACGTTTCAGGAGCTGGCGGCACTGGGATATGCCTCCATTGAGCACATCAGCTGCCTGCCCCCCTCCTGTCAGGAGGAGGATATCGCGGCCCTGGCACAGTCGGGGATGTGGAGCTGCCCCACGATTGAGGTGGCCTTGGGGATTGAGCGGTTTGTCCATCGCAGCGAGGATGTGACGAAGGTCCCGCACTATGAGGACATGAACCCCTACTGGCAGAAGGACTGGGTAGAGATCAACGCCTGGAGAAAATCCCTGGGGCGGTATGACAACTACGATTTTCAGGAGGAGCTGGAACGGGAGAAGATCTTCATGCGCTACTCCGATCGGATCCTTCTCGGTACCGACGTGCCAAATCCCGGCGTATCCGGCGGATTCTCCGTATATAACGAGCTGGAGAACCTGGTCCACTACCTGGGAATGACGCCTTTTCAGGCGCTGCAGTGCGCCACTGTCAACGGCGCCAGGCACCTGAATATTGCCCACAAGACCGGGATGCTGAAGGTGGGGCTGGATGCGGATATCCTGATTTTGTCCGGGAACCCCCTGGAAAGCGTATCGAACGTCCGCCGCTTGGAGGCGGTCATTAAGGCGGGGCATTACTACAACAAAAGCTGGTGTGAAGATCTGCTGCTGCTGGTGAAAAGCCGGACAGAGGAAGACATTACGCCGCTGATGTAACAAACACAATAGAAGGAGGATGTAATGATGAAGAAAGCACTTGCCGCGATTTTAACTCTGGCCATGCTGTTCTCACTGGCTGCCTGCAGCAGCGGAAACGGCAGCGCAGACGAGGGGGAGGGCGCCACTGAGCCCCGCAATGACCTGACGGTCATTCTCTCCAGCGAGTTTACCACCCTTGATCCGCAGAAACTCTCCGCAAATGCCAGCATCAACTTCTGCTCCAACATTTTTGACGGGCTGGTGGCGTTGGACGAGGAGAACAATGTGGTGCCGATGCTGGCCACTGACTGGGAAATTTCTCCTGACGGACTTGACTATACCTTCCACCTCCGTGAAGGCGTCAAATTCCACAACGGCAATGACCTGACGGCTGAAGACGTCAAGCTCTCTGTAGAGCGGTTCCGGGACAACGAGTGGATGGCCTTTGCCTCCTTCGCCGTGGACAGCTGCGATATCGTGGACGACTACACGGTTACCATCCACCTGAAGTTCCCCTATGGCAATTTCCTGAGCATGCTCTGGTACTGCTATATTATTGATTCCGATCACTACAACAGCCTCAGTGAGGAGGACTTTGCCCGCAATCCTGTGGGCACCGGCGCCTATCAGTTCGTGGAGTGGGCCCCTGCGCAGTACGTTACCCTGAAGGCCAATCCCGACTACTGGAACGGCGCGCCCCACATTGAAAACCTCCGTTTCAACTTCGTTTCTGACAGCAATACCGCCATGATGGCTCTGAATACCGGCGAGGCGGATCTGTCCTTTGGCGTCACGCCCCTGAACTACAAGCAGGCGGTGGAAGGCGGCAAGCTGGCCACTGACAGCACCACCGGCAACAACTTCTATTACATCAACTTCAATTGTGACCGCATTTCCAAGGAGGTGCGCCAGGCCATCTCCTATGCGATTGACCGGGAGACCTTCAACGTGGTCATCAACGAGGACACCGGCTATCTCAGCGACATTGCGCTGACCGAGGGCCAGGAGGGCTACACCACCGATCTGACCACCTATCCTTACGACCCGGACAAGGCCATGGAGCTTTTGGAGCAGGCCGGTGCCACGGACCTGTCCCTAACTTTCTACTATGACGAGTCCTCTGCCAACACCAAGATGGCCCAGACCCTTCAGTCCCAGCTGGGGGCGGTGGGCATTGAGCTGATCCTGGAGCCGGTAGAGAGCGGCACATGGTGGTCCACCTTTGGAAATGGGGACTACGACCTCAGCCGCAGCGGCTATCCCATGGAGGCTGCTAATACGGACAGCTGCTATTACGACATGTTCCACTCCACTGGCTCCTTCAACGTCTCCCGGATCAACAACCCGGAGCTGGATGCCCTGCTGGACGAGGCACGCCGGGAGCTGGATTCCGAAAAGCGCAATGAGATTTACATCCAGGTCAATCAGATTATGGCGGAAGAGGCCTACTATATCCCTCTGTATTTCAGCGCATCTCTGCTGGTCTATAACCCGGATCTCCAGGGGGTGCACGCCCTTACCTCCCAAAATTACCAGTACAAGGATATGCATTGGTAAACCATTTTTCTTCCGCCCCTGCCACACCTTGAAGGAGTGATACCATGGTAAAATACATTGTCAAGCGCATATTGGTTTTGATTCCTATTCTGCTGGCGGTTTCTTTCGTCGTATTTGCCATCTTGTCCTTTATCCCCAGCGACGCGGCCAGGATCATGCTGGGTGCGAACGCGCCTCAGGAGGCTGTGGACGCTCTGCGGGAGTCCCTGGGGCTCAACGATCCCTTTCTGGTGCGCTATGGGAACTATATGCTCAATGCTTTCCAAGGGGACTTTGGGAACTCCTACCGCAGCGGACAGCCGGTTTTCGACGAGATTTTAGTCCGTTTCCCCGTGACGCTGAAACTGGCCGTGTTCAGCATCCTGACAGTGACAATTGTGGGAATCCTGCTGGGTGTGATTTCCGCTGTCAAGCAGAGGACCGTGATCGATGCGATTGTCACCGTATTGTCCATGCTGGCCGCAGCCGTTCCCGGCTTCTGGCTGGCCCTGATGATGATGCTGCTTTTCGCCAGCTACATGGGATTCCTCCCCACCTATGGGATTGAGAGCTGGAAATCCTATATTATGCCGGTGATTGCGCTGTCCATGCCGGGCATAGCCGAGCTCACCCGAATGACGCGCTCGGCTATGCTGGAGACCATCGGCCAGGACTATGTCCGCACCGCCCGGTCTAAGGGCCTCAGGGAGGGGCTGGTCATGTTCCGGCATGCACTGAAAAATGCCCTGATGCCGATTATTACGGTGATCGGCTCCAACTTCGGCAGCCTCCTGGGCGGCTCTGTTGTTATTGAAACAGTGTTCTCCCTGCCGGGACTTGGGAACCTGATCGTCACCTCTATTCGCAGCAAGGATGACCCCATGGTCATGGCCGGCACGCTTTTCGTGGCGCTGATCTTCTGCCTGATCCTGCTTGCGGTGGATGTGGCCTACGCTCTGATTGATCCCAGACTTCGTACTCGATATGTCCACCAGCGGAAACCCCGCTGGCGCAGCAAGGAGGTGGCTGCCCGGTGACTGATGAAAAAAATATTGCCGCAAAGCCTGCTGAATGGGAATTGGAGCAGGACTGCATCGAGGAGGAGCGGTTTGCCTTCTTCCGCCGCCTGTGCGAGAACAAGACGGCCGTACTGGGGCTGATCCTGCTGACGATTATTGTGGGCATGGCCCTGACGGCAAGTCTGTGGATCCCCCAGGAGGCGGTGACCACACAGGACATCAGCGTCCGGTTTGTGGCGCCATGCAGGGAATTTCTCTTCGGGACCGACGGCTTTGGCCGGGACATATTTGCCCGCGTGGTCTACGGCGCCCGGGTCTCCCTCTTTATCGCCGTGTCCACCATTGCCATCTCCTGCCTTGCGGGCCTGGTGCTGGGGGTGGGGTGCGGCTACCTGGGCGGGAAATTCGACGCGATTGTGATGCGGATTGTAGATGTATTCATGTGCCTGCCGCCGCTGCTGTTCTCCCTGTCCATTGTAGCCGCTCTTGGAAACGGCATGTGGAAACTGATTCTTGCCGTGTCCATTACCATGACGCCCTATTTCACCCGTGTGATCCGGGCAACGGTCATGTCCCTGACCAGCATGGACTATATTGAGGCGGCCCGGGCCAACGGCGCCACCCATATGCACATCATTCTCCGTCATATCATCCCCAACTGCCTCGGCCCCATTATCGTGGAGGCCACCATTAACCTCTCCTATATGATTATGCTGGCCGCCAGCCTCAGCTTTATCGGCATGGGTGTGGTATCCCCCACACCTGAGTGGGGCGCCATGCTCTCTGAGGGGCGCGAGGTGATGCTGGACGCTCCCTGGGTGGTTCTTGCCCCCGGCCTCGCCATTGTGATTACCGCCCTCTCCGTCAACCTGCTGGGAGACGGGATTCGGGATGCGCTGGATCCCAGAATGAAGAGGTGATGCCCTGTGGTATGGACTGAGTTTCATCACGGATGGATTGTCTCGGAATTTTACCGGCTGCTGACCGGCCGCTGGGCCGACCAGGGCAGACAGGCTTTCCTTCTTGCCACCCGCACCTATGGCGAGCAGCGGGGAAAGCGGATGGCTATGCGGGCAACCGCGGACGGCCGCCCGCTGGGCCTGCTGGAGTACTTTGCCTACGGGGAGTACGGCGGGGGTGAGGAGCTGTTTGAGCTGGAAATGTGGGGCGAGACCGGAGTCGTGCATGAGAAAGTGACCCGCTGCCCCTGGGCAGAAGTCTTCGCCAGCCGGAAACTGAGAGACTGCGGCATTGCCTACTGTGAGGAGATTGACCGGGCGATTGTCCGTGGATTCAATCCCGTGCTGGGGCTGGAGACAGCCTCCACCCAGCACAACGCTCCCTGTTGCCGGTTCTACTTCCGCGAACAGGGCATCGGCGCGGATACCCTCTCCCGCGCGGATGCCCTGGAAGTGACCGGTGCAGCGATGCCCATGTCCTATCACTGCGCCCATGTTTACCACACCTTTGCCGCTGTTGCCCGGGGCACCTTCGGGCAGGCGGGGGAGGCGCTTGCCCGGGAAGTCTGCCTTGGCTTTGGCGAGCGCTACGGCGTGGAGGCCCAGCAGCTGCTGGAAAAAGCAGAGCAGCTCCCCTTCGACACCATTATGAGCCAGGAGGAATGGATGGGTTATGATTCAGATTGAAAAGAAGTACGACGTAGTCGTAATTGGAAGCGGCGGCGGACTTCGCGCTGCCATCAGCGCGGCCCAGCAGGGCGCCCGCACGCTGGTGGTGTGCCGGGGAAAGGTCAACCGCAGCGGCGCAACGCTTTTGGCGGGCGCCAATATCAGCGCTGACATCGCCTGTGACGGCGCCTCCCTGGCCAGGCTGGGGATCTCCAAAGGGAACGAGGGCGACACGCCGGAGCGCTGGTTTCAAGACCTGGTGCGGGAAGGATTTTACCTCAACAACCAGGAGATGCTGACCCTCTTTACAGAGACAGCCGGCCAGCGGCTGGAGGAGCTGATGTGCTGGGGCATGAAGGTCCAGGGCATGGAGGGGGAGCGGGAAGTGTCGGTGGTTGGCAGCGACATTCTGGACGCTCTCTACAAGAAGGCTAAGGCGCTGGGCGTGGAGTTCCTGTCGGACACGATCTTTACAGATCTGATTGTGGACGAGGGCCGGGTGTGCGGCCTTACCTGCCTGAACCTTGCCAACGGTCAGCTGCAGGCCATTTCCGCCAAAGCGGTGGTCCTTGCCACCGGCGGCGCCCACGGCCTGTTTTCAGAGAACAGCGGCTCCACAGACCTGTGCGGCGAGGGACAGGCTGCGGCCCTGCGGGCCGGAGCGGAGCTGGTGGACATGGAGATGATCTCCTTCTGTCCCACTGTGATCTGCCGTCCCTATATGTATAAAGGCAACATTCTGCCCTATATCCTCTTCAGCAGCGGCTATGGGCAGCTTCTTAACCGGATTGGGAAAACCTTCACCAGCCGCTACCTCTCTCCCAAGGTGGAGCGGCTGGCGCTGGAGAGCGAGTGGAACAAAATGCTCCTCTCCTATGCCGTTCAGTCGGAAATCAATCAGGGGAGAGGCGCAAGGGACGGCGGCGTGTACTACGCCATCGACCGCTACCCGCTCCAGATATGGGATGAGATGTATGAGGAGTTCCCATCCCTGAAACAAGGGCTGTACAAGGAGATGATCGACGCCCTCTCCCAAGGGAGCGCCCTGAATGTTCAGCCTGCGGCCCACTACTTTGAGGGCGGTGTGTGGGTGGCTGCCGATATGAGCACCAGCCTGCCCGGGTTGTTCGCAGCGGGGGAGTGCGCCGGCGGCATGTTCGGTGCCAATCGGGTCTCCTCCGCTATCACGGAAATGCTGGTAGAGGGGGCGCAGGCCGGCCTGTCGGCGGCGGCCTTTGCCCAGGGAGCGGAAGAGATTTCCCTGCCCCGTCAGCAGCTGGACAGCCTGGAGGAGGAGCTGCTGGCTCCCTTCGGCAATTCCGGCGGCCCTGCCCCCAGACAGCTGCGCCGGCGGCTCCACGAGATCACGGCTGACAGCCTGATGGTGATCCGCAGCGAGGCGTCGCTGGAGCGGGCGCTGCGGGATCTGGACGGACTGCAGGGGCAGTTGGAGAAGGTTTCTTTTGCTGACTCTCAGCGGCTATACAACCGGCAATGGCGGGAGTATCTGGAGCTACGGGCAATGATCCCCTGTGCCCGGGCCATTGCTCGCTCTGCGCTGCTGCGCCGGGAAAGCCGCGGCGTACATATTCGGTCAGACCACTTCTATACCGACAACAGCCAGTTCCTGCACAACATCGTGCTGTCCGGAACGGAGCTCCGGGAGCGCTGTATTCCCGCAGCTGCAGCCGGCATTTCTCCCGCATCCGGCCGGTGGGGGTACACCCAATATGTAGAAAAAATTGTGGAGGAGCTGGAATAAGGAGGAAGACCTATGGCACAGGAACTACATGTGAAGGTCCGCCGCCAGCGCGGTCCGGAGGAAGAGAGCTATCTGCAGGAATATGTTCTTCCCCTTGTTTCGGATGAGCCTGTTTCTGTGATGAATGTGCTGGAATATATCTATGAGCATCAGGACCCCACCCTTGCCTTTTTCAGTCATGCCGCATGCCGCCAGGCAGCCTGCGGGAAGTGCATGGTGAAGGTGGACGGTCAGGTCCGCCTGGCCTGCAAGGAGCACGCCAAAGACACCATGCTGCTGGAGCCCTACAGCAAGACAGTCGTACGGGATTTGCTTTGTGAGGGCTGATCCCTTGTGAGGAAAGGAGGCTCCCTATCCCATGAAGGAAACAAACAAGCAACAGCCTTTGCTGGAGGTCAGAGACCTTCAGACCTGCTTTTTTACCAAGCGGGGGGTGGTAAGGGCGGTTGACGGCATCGATCTTGTCATCCCCAGGGGGAAAACCGTGGGCCTGGTGGGCGAATCCGGCTGCGGAAAAAGTATGACCTCCATGTCCATTATGGGCCTAGTGGCAAAGCCGGGACGGGTGACCCGGGGAGAGATCCTCTTCCAGGGAAAAGACCTTCTTCAGCTGCCTCCCAAGGAGCGCCGCAGCCTGTGCGGGCAGGCGATCTCCATGATTTTTCAGGAGCCCATGACGTCGCTGAATCCGGTCATGACGGTGTCGGCCCAGGTGCGGGAGGCCATTTTGGTCCACCAGCCCAAGGTGGGAAAGGCGGCGGCCAATGCCAGGGTGTTGGAGCTGTTCCGGCAGGTGGGAATTCCCGATCCGGAGCGGCGGATGCGCAGCTATCCCCATCAGCTCTCCGGCGGCCTGCGCCAGCGGGTGATGATTGCCATGGCCATGGCCTGCAACCCGGCCCTGCTGATTGCCGACGAGCCCACCACAGCCCTGGATGTGACCATAGAGGCGCAGATCCTCCATCTGATGCGCAGGCTGCAGCGGGAGAGCGGAACGTCGATTCTCATGATTACCCACAACCTGGGCGTTGTGGCGGAGCTGTGCGACTATGTGTATGTGATGTACGCGGGCAAGGTGGTGGAGGCCCAGGAGGTGAAGGCACTGTTTAAAAATCCCATGCATCCCTACACCCAGGGCCTGATCCGTTCACTGCCCCGGATGCAGGCAGGCCAGGAACGCCTCTTTAATATCAAGGGGATGGTGCCGGATCTGCTGCATCTGCCTGCGGGCTGCTGCTTTGCGCCCAGGTGTGAGCACGCCTGTGATCGCTGTCATATGCAGCAGCCGCCCATGTATGCCGGTGAGGACGGGGGCTGCGTGCGTTGTTTCCGTTACGCCCAAGAAGGGGAGGAGGAGCAATGAGCGGAGAAGTTTTGCTGAGAGCAGAGCGTTTGTCCAAGGAATTCCCAGTCTCTGACGGCATTGTCAGCGCGGTGAGTGATGTTAATCTGGAGATCTGCAGGGGCGAGACATTGTCCCTGGTGGGTGAGTCCGGCTGCGGCAAATCCACCTTGGGAAAACTGCTGCTCCACCTCCTTACGCCCACAGCTGGGCGGGTGATTTTTGACGGGACGGATCTTAGCAGCATCTCACCCAAGCAGCTGCGGGAGATCCGCCAGCGGATGCAGATTATCTACCAGGACCCCTTCTCCTCTCTGGATCCTCGGATGAAGGTGGGCGACATCATTGCCGAGCCGCTGAAGATCCACAAGATCTATTCCGACAAGACGCAGCTGCGCCGCCGTGTGGAGGAGCTTATGGACCGGGTAGGGATCCGGCGGGCCTACTACAGCCGTTACCCCCATCAGTTTTCTGGTGGGCAGCGGCAGAGAATCGGGATAGCCAGAGCGCTCAGCGTCAATCCCCAGTTGGTGGTGTGCGATGAGCCGGTTTCCGCCCTGGATGTCTCCATTCAGGCCCAGATTCTGAACCTTTTAAAGGATCTGCAGGGGGAGCTGGGGCTCACCTATCTGTTTGTCTCCCATGATCTGAGTGTGGTGCGCTACATATCCGATCGCGTCTGCGTAATGTTTCTGGGCAGGATTTGTGAGATCGGGCCAGCCGACCGGATCTATGCAGAACCCCTGCACCCCTACACGAGATTTTTGCTGGATTCCGTGCCTGAGCCGGACCCGGAGCAGCGGAAAGAGGACAGGCCTCTTCTGGAGGGCGAGATGCCGAGCCCCATGGCGCCGCCCAAGGGCTGCCGGTTCCACACCCGCTGCCCCAGAGCACAGCAGGTTTGCATGCAGGATCCGCCTCCTGATATGGTGGAGATGGCGCCCGGCCACTGCTGCGCCTGTCATTTTCCTCTGTCCGAATAACCGCGTCGCCTGGAGTGCACTGTCCGCTGCAGTGTTTTGCTATGCACAAGTATAGGAAAATGTCAGTGTGACGCTTTCAACGGCACAGCCGTGGAATCCAAGCGTGTAGGCCGAGGACGGCCCGCATGCGCAAAGCTCCATGCGGCACCTCTTCTGCCTATTATCGTGGTGTGCCTGCAGCGTATGAGGTTCCATTTGTAAACAGGATCGGAACGCCTCTGGCGTGCCGATCCTGTTTGTTTTGGTACTGCCGCATTTAGGCCAAACGAGAGCCATATGGTTATAGGAGCTGATAGAGGCTGCTCCGGCGCCGGCCGTGGAAAGAGCGCCTCATGGGGATAGCGGTTGTGTTTTCCTTCCAAATGCGGTATACTGTAACGATAGTGAGCTTGAACATGCAACTCGGGAGGTTTGGCCTATGAAACTGATGGTCCTTGACGGCAACAGCATTGTCAACCGCGCCTTTTACGGCATCCGTCCCCTGACCACAAAGGACGGGCTGTATACCAACGCGGTCTACGGCTTTGTCACCACGCTCCAGCGGCTTTTGGAGGAGGAGCAGCCGGAGGCCCTGTGCGTCACCTTTGACCGGCGGGAGCCCACCTTCCGCCACCTGGCCTACGAGGGCTATAAGGCCCAGCGCAAAGGCATGCCGGAGGAGCTGGCCATGCAGATGCCGGTTTTGAAGGAGGTGCTGGACGCCATGGACGTCCCTCGCTATGAGCTGGCGGGGTATGAGGCGGACGATCTGATCGGCACCATCTCCCGCCGCTGCGAAGGGGAGGGGTGGGACTGCGTGGTGGTCACCGGGGACCGGGACAGCCTGCAGCTGATTACAGACCACACCAGGGTGAAACTGGTGTCCACCCGCATGGGCCAGACCACCACCAAGGATATGACGGAGGCGGCCTTCCGCTCCGACTACGGCTTTGCCCCCATCCACATGATCGACCTCAAGGCCCTCATGGGGGACGCCAGCGACAACATCCCCGGCGTCAAGGGCATCGGGGAGAAGACGGCCATGGCCTTGATCCAGAAATATGACTCGGTGGAGGAGATCTACCGCCTGCTGCCGGAAATCGAGGCCAAGCCCGCCGCCATCAAAAAGCTGGAGGAGGGCCGGGAGATGGCCCGCATGAGCTACGAGCTGGCCAGGATCCACACCGACGCGCCCCTGGATTTCTCCCCTGCGGCAAATCTCCGCCGCCCGGCAAAGCCGGCGCTCTACCAGGTGTTTCTGCGCCTGGAGTTTACCAAGCTCATCGAGAAGATGGGCCTTACCGGGGAGGCCGCCCCTGTGGAGATGGCGGAGGAGCCGGCAGTCACCGGCACCTGCGAGAGCGAGATCGTGGCGGACCGGGGCCGGGCGGAGGAGCTGCTGGGCATCTTCCGGCAGCGGGACCATGTGGCCTGCCTGGTGCTCCCGGAGCTGGCGGGGGTGTGCGTGGAGTGGGGAGACAGGGCAGCCGGGCGCTCCGCTGTCTTTCTGCGCAGCCGCCTGGAGGGCTATGACGATTTTCTCCGCGCCTTCTTCTCCGCCGATATCCGGAAGATCTCCCACGAGGTGAAGGAGCTGATCCGCTCCCTTTTGGCGGAGGGGGTCCCGGCGGAGGGGCTGTTTTTTGATGCGGCTGTCGCCGGCTATCTCCTGGACGCCACTGCAGGACACTACGACTTAAACCGCCTCAGTGTCTCCTGGCTGGGGACGGATGTCCCTAAGCCCAGCTATCGGGATCCGGAGGCCTTCACCATGGGAGAGGACCCGGAGGCCCTGGGGGCGCTGATGAGCCACACCGCGGTGCTGGAGGGACTGTATGAGAAGATGCGTCCCCGGCTGAAGGCCCTCTCCATGGAGCCGCTCTTTGAGACGGTGGAGATGCCCCTGTGCCGGGTGCTCTCGGAGATGGAACTGGCGGGGATGCAGGTGGACGCGGAGGCCCTGGGCCGGTTCGGCCGGCAGCTGACAGAGGCCATCGAGACCCTGGAGCAGCAGATCTACAGCCACGCCGGCCAATTCAATATCAATTCCCCCAAGCAGCTGGGGGAGGTGCTCTTTGATCGGCTGGGCCTGCCGGCCTATAAAAAGACCAAGACCGGCTACTCCACCAACGCCGAGGTGCTGGACAAGCTGCGGGGCATGCACCCCATTATCAATGAGGTGCTGGAGTACCGGCAGTACACCAAGCTGCGCTCCACCTATGTGGACGGCCTGCTGAAGGAGCTGGACAGCGACGGGCGCATCCGCACCAGCTTTCAGATGACCGTCACCGCCACAGGCCGCCTCAGCTCCACGGAGCCGAACCTCCAGAACATCCCCACCCGCACAGAGCTGGGCAGCGAGCTCAGACGGATGTTTGTGGCCGGGGAGGGGAATGTGCTGGTGGACGCGGACTACAGCCAGATCGAGCTGAGGCTCCTGGCCCACATTTCCGGGGACGAGACCATGCAAAATGCCTTCCGCACCGGGGAGGATATCCACGCCATCACCGCCTCCCAGGTCTTCGGCGTGGCGCCGGCGGATGTGACGCCGGCCATGCGCCGGGCGGCAAAGGCGGTGAACTTCGGCATTGTCTACGGCATCTCCCCCTTCTCTCTCAGCCAGGATATCGGCGTCACCATGGGGGAGGCCAAGGCCTATATGGACAGCTATTTTGCCAAATACCCCGGCGTGAAGGCCTATATGGACCACATCGTGGAGAAGGCCAAGGCCGACGGCTATGTGGAGACGCTGATGCACCGGCGGCGCAGCCTCCCGGAGATCAAATCCTCCAACCGCAACACCCGGGCCTTCGGGGAGCGGGTGGCGCTGAACATGCCCATCCAGGGCACAGCCGCCGATATCATCAAGCTGGCCATGGTCCACGTCTCCCACCGGCTGAAGGCGGAGGGCCTTGCGGCAAAGCTCATCATGCAGGTCCATGACGAGCTGATCGTGGAATGTCCCGAGGGGGAGGCGGAGCAGGTGAAGGCCCTGCTCACCGAGGAGATGGAGCGGGTAGCGGATTTGTCCGTTCCCCTGACGGCGGAGGCCCACAGCGGGAAGAACTGGCTGGAGGCCAAATGAGACAGAAAAGGAGAGGGGAGAGGGCATGAATCACACCATTACCCTGATGACCTATGACGATATTCCCCAGGTGGCCGCCATCGAGCGGCAGTGTTTCCCGGACCCATGGTCCGAGCAGATGCTGCGGGACCACCTGGATAACCAGTGCGCCGCGGCCCTGGTGGCAAAGGGGGCTGACGGCGTGATCCTGGGTTACGCGGGGCTGCTGGTGGTGCTGGACGAGGGGTATATCACCAATGTGGCCGTCCGGCCGGAGCACCGCCGCCAGGGGATCGGCTCGGATCTGTTGAACGTGTTTGAAAATTTCGCCCGGGGCAATCAGCTGGCCTTTTTGACCCTGGAGGTCCGCTCCTCCAACGCCGCCGCCATCGCCCTGTACCAAAAGGCGGGATACGAGGAGGCGGGGCGGCGGCGGGGCTACTACGCCCACCCCAGGGAGGATGCGGTGATTATGACGCTGTGGCTGAAGAGCGGCAGCGGGCCAGCGGAAGAGGAGAAAGGAGAGGGGAGCCATGCTGATACTGGCATTTGAATCCTCCTGCGACGAGACGGCGGTGTCCGTGGTTCGGGACGGCAGGGAGGTCCTCAGCGACGCCATCGCCTCCCAGGCGGACCTCCACGCCATCTACGGCGGCGTGGTGCCGGAGATCGCCTCCCGCAAGCATGTGGAGGCTGTCGCCCTTCTGGCGGACCAGGCCCTGCGGGAGGCAGGGGTCAGCCGGGAGGAGATCGACGCGGTGGCGGTGACCTATGGGCCGGGGCTCATCGGCGCGCTGCTGGTGGGGGTAAGCTTTGCCAAGAGCGTGGCCTTTGCCTTGGGAAAGCCCCTGATCCCGGTCCACCACCTCCGGGGCCACATTGCCGCCAACTACATCGCCTTTCCGGAGCTGGAGCCGCCCTTCCTGGCGCTGTGCATCTCCGGGGGCAACACCATGCTGGTGGACGTCCGGGGCTATACGGACATGGAGATCGTGGGCGCCACCCGGGATGACGCGGCGGGGGAGTGCTTTGACAAGATCGCCCGGGTGCTGGGCCTGCCCTATCCCGGCGGAAAGCCCATGGACGACCTGGCCCGGGGGGGAGACGACCGGGCCTATGCGCTGCCCAGGTCCCATGTGGCGGACAGCGAGCTGGACATGTCCTTTTCCGGGCTGAAGACAGCGGTGGTGAACCTGGTGCACAACGCTGCCCAGAAGGGGGAGGCCATCGACCGGCCGGGCCTTGCCGCCTCGGTGGCAGCGGCTGTCAGCGATGAGCTGGTCCCCCGGACCATCGCGGCGGCACGGCAGCTGGGCCGCAGCACCGTGGTAGCGGCCGGCGGCGTGGCGGCAAATTCCCGCATCCGCGCGGATCTGGAGCGCGCCTGCCGGGAGAACGGCCTGCGGCTTTACCTGCCGCCTTTGCGGCTGTGCGGTGATAACGCAGCCATGATCGGCGCCCAGGCCTACTATGAGAGCCAGTGTTCACCGTATGCGGACATGGAGCTGAATGCCTACGCGAATCTCCCCATCTGAAGGAGGAGAGGAAGTGCTTTTTCTTTGGGAAAAGCACTTCTTTTTTTCTGTGTCAATTGGGCAGAAGGGAGAAAGAGCGTCCCGCTTTTGGCTGAAAATTTGGGGGGCAACCAGAAGGCTGTTGAATATATGCAGATAATATCATTATGTAAACAAAAATGGGAAATTCCCATCGGTGGGAAATTGCGGTTGCGGGTTTGGAATAATTTGTAAGAGTTGCAGATAAACGATTGCAGTGCAATGACTTGACGCATGTGGAAAACTCTGTGGAAAATGTGTATAACTCCTGGTAGTAAGAATTATATAATAAATTATGTTAATCTGTTGGATGCCGTTGAAAGGGGAGGAGGATGGAAGAAGAAATTCAGAAAAATTCTGTTAAATGCGAAAATTGTCGAAAAACAGGGGTTAAATTCAATGCGTGAAAATTGTCGAAGAGGCGGTGAATACAGTTCAAATATGCAGAGGGCAGCTGTATGGAACCAGGAAATTGACGAAACAATACGATTTGTAATCGGTATGTAAAATGTCCGTTAAATAAAGACAAACTGGGCTGCCAAAATAGACGGCAGCCCCTTTTTCCCGCCCGGTCCAGGGCCGGACAGGCGGATTGACAGCGATATCCTGCGGTTTTTATTGTAAAATAGCAGTGGATATGATAAAATAATAAAATTAGAGCGTTTTGAATTTTCGGGAGGTTATCCAAATGTCCGAAGAAGAGAAGAGAGCGATGGAGGCGGAGGAAATCCAGGAGAGCGACGATCCGCTGACTCAAAAGCCCGGGACGCTGTTGAGCTGGGCGGAGACCCTGGTGGCGGCGGTCCTGGCGGTTGTGCTGATCTTTCTGTTTGTGGCCCAGCTGTTTGTGGTCCAGGGGCCCTCTATGCAGAACACGCTGTACGGGGGCGACCTGGTGCTGGTGCTTAAAAGCTATCTCACCGGCGGAATCAAGGCGGGGGATGTAGTGGTTGTCCATTCCTATAACGCCGACCTCAACGATACGATCATCAAGCGTGTGATCGCCACCGAGGGGCAGACCGTGGATATCGACTACGCCACCGGCACCGTCTATGTGGACGGCGTGGCGCTGGAGGAGGAATATATTGCCGAGCGGACCTATACCGACGAGGGGACCGTGTTCCCCCTGACGGTAGGGGAGGGGGAGCTGTTCCTTATGGGCGACAACCGCAACCACAGCACCGACAGCCGCAGCACCATGCTGGGCCTGGTAGACGAGCGGTATGTAATGGGCAAGGCGGTCTTTCTGCTCTTCCCGGGGCGCACGGCCTCCTATCTGGGGGAGAATACCGGCTCGGGCGCGCGGGAGTTTGGCCGCATCGGACTCATTGACTAATTGCAGGGAAATGGAAACAGAAACATGAATATTCAGTGGTATCCCGGTCATATGACCAAGACCCGGCGGATGATCGTCGAGCAGATGAAGCATATGGACGCGGTGTGTGAGATCCTGGACGCCAGGATCCCCCTCTCCAGCCGCAACCCGGATGTGGAGGAGCTGACGGCGGGCAAGCCCCGGCTGATCGTGCTCAACCGGGTGGACCAGGCGGACGGGGCGGCCACAAAGCGGTGGCGCGCCTGGTTTGAGGGGCGGGGCTGCGCTGTTTTGGAGTGCAACGCCAAGGAGGGCCGGGGAACGGAGCGGTTTGCCCCGGCGGTCAGAGAGCTGCTGGCGGACAAGATCGCGGCCTACGCGGAGAAGGGCCAGGTGGGCCGGATGATCCGGGT
>CAJFPI010000040.1 GCA_904398675.1 uncultured Oscillospiraceae bacterium | reverse complement strand
CTCGGCTCTCGCCCGTCCGCACCGGACAGCTTGATTAATATACCACCACCTCCCCCGTTTGTCAATACCTTTTTTCCCTCTTTTTCCACTTTTTTCGTTGGGGCCTTCGATCCGTGCAAACTTCCCTCCATCCCCCCTGTAAATCCCCCCTTTTCTATCCGGGAGATATATAGTATACTTTGTGGCAGTGACCACTGCATGGAATGGCGCATTGTTTTGGAAAGGATGGATCGGCTTGGACTTTTGGAAAATGAACGGCGCAGGCAACGACTTTATTATTATTAACAATCTGACGGAGCATCTCTCCCCAGATGCTTTTCCCGCCCTGGCGCGGACGCTGTGCCACCGCCACCTCTCCATCGGGGCGGACGGCCTGATGGCGGTGCTGCCCTCCGGCAGCAGCTGCGACTTCAAAATGCTCTATTATAATAGTGACGGCTCCCAGGGGGAGATGTGCGGCAATGGCGCACGGTGCATCTGCCGCTACGGCTACGAAAACCATTTGACCGGGGAAGAGCAGCGCATCGAGACGGCCAGCGGCATCGTTACCGGCCAGCGGATTGACCGGCAAAACTATCGGATCCGCCTGACGGATCCTACTACTATAGAATTGAATCGTACGCTGACGGCAGGCGGCACAGACTACGCCTGTTCCTATATTGAACTGGGGAACCCCGGCCTCCCTCACCTGGCTGTTCCCATTGGGGCCCTTGCGGGGAGGACTATGGAGCAGCTCCGTCCCTTAGGGGCGGCCCTCCGCTCCCATCCGGATCTCCCCAAGGGGGCTAACGTGAACTTCTACCAGATTACCGGACCGGATCAGGTGCAGGAGTTGACCTTTGAGCGTGGGGTGGAGGACTTCACCTACGCCTGCGGCACCGGCACCGGCGCCATGGTGCTGGCGCTGACGCTGAAGGGCCTTGTCAGCGGCGAGGATGTGCAGGTCTCCGTCCCAGGCGGCCTTCTCCGCGTCACCGTAGACCGGGACTGCAGCGCTGTCCGAAACCTCTATCTCACCGGCCCTACCAACATCGTCTGCCGGGGCACGGTCACCGACGAGACGCTGTTCTCCCCTGAGGGCGGAAAAAACTGATGCAAATCCCCCGGAAAATTTGCGAAAATCTGTTCCCTTTTCCTCTTGCATTTTTCCAAATCCGGTGTAGGATATAGGATAGAAAATAATGAAATGAGGCATTGCCATGACAAAAGTAGACGTAATTTCCGGCTTTCTCGGCGCCGGGAAAACCACACTGATCAAAAAGCTGCTGGAAGAGGCCCTCAAGGGTGAGAAAATCGTGCTGATCGAAAACGAGTTCGGTGAGATCGGCATCGACGGCGGTTTCCTCCAGGACGCCGGCATCGAGATCAGCGAGATGAACTCCGGCTGCATCTGCTGCTCCCTGGTGGGGGATTTTGGAAAGGCCCTCCACCAGGTCATGGAGCAGTTCCACCCCGACCGGATCCTGATCGAGCCCTCCGGGGTGGGCAAGCTCTCCGACGTGCTGAACGCCGTGGCCGATGTGGCGGCAAAGGAGCCGGAGATGTCCCTCGGCTGCGCCATCACCGTGGCCGACGGCACCAAGTGCAAGGTTTATATGAAGAACTTCGGCGAGTTCTATGACAATCAGATCGCCCATGCCGGCGCCATCGTCCTCAGCCGTACCCAGAAGATGACGGAGGAAAAGCTCTCTGCCGCCGTAGCGCTGCTGCGGGAGAAAAATCCCGGCGCCGCCATCATCACCACCCCCTGGGACCAGCTGGAGGGCAGCCAGATCCTCTCCGCCATGGACGGCAGGGAGGCACTGGCCCAGGAGCTGCTGGACCTGGCCCGCAGCCATCGGCATGAGCACCATCACGATCATGACCACGGGCATGAGCATGAACACGAGCACCATCACGAGCATGACCATGACCATCATGAAGAACATGAGCACAGCCATGAACACCATCACGAACATGGCGAGGCGTGCGCCTGCGGCTGTCATGACCACGACCACCACCATCACGATCACGATGCCGACGAGGTGTTTACCAGCTGGGGCGTAGAGACGCCCAAAACCTTTACCGAGGCGGAGATCGACGCCGCCCTCTCCGGTCTTGACAGCGGGAAGTACGGCACGATCCTCCGGGCCAAGGGGATCGTCCCCGCCGCAGACGGCGCCTGGCTCCACTTCGACTACGTCCCCGAGGAGCACGAGGTGCGCCGCGGCGGCGCAGACTATACCGGGCGGCTGTGCGTGATCGGCTCGGAGCTTGATGAGGCGGCCTTGAAAACCCTGTTTGGAGTGTAAGCCATGCGCGAGATTCCCGTCTATATGATTGTGGGTTTCCTGGACAGCGGGAAAACCCAGTTTATCAACGGCATCCTGGAGGAGGGCTTTGCCCGGGGCGAGCGCACCCTCCTCCTTTCCTGCGAGGAGGGGGAGGAGGAATATGAAAAGGCCGCCCTGGACGGCGTCCAGGTGGTACAGGCGGAGGATCTGGAAGATCTGACGCCCCTCTATCTTCACTCCCTGGAGAAACAGCACCGCCCTACCCAGGTGCTCATCGAGTATAACGGCATGTGGCCCATGGAGGAGTTCTGTACCCAGCGGCTGCCAAAGAACTGGGTGCTCTATCAGATCATGTGCACCGTGGATGCCGCCACCTTTGACCTCTACGCCAAAAATATGGGCCAGCTGATGATGGAAAAGCTCCGGGTTGCGGACATGATCGTCTTCAACCGCTGCACAGACGAGCTGAAGGCGGCCCTGCGCAAGCGGAACCTCCGCATGGTCAACCGCCGGGCGGAGATCTACCTGGAGGAGCCCTCCGGTGCCTCCGAGGATTACCGGGACGGCACCGTCTCCGCCTTTGACCTCACCCAGGACGTGATCGAGATTCCCGACGAGGACTTCGGCGTCTTTTATGTGGAGGTCATGGACGATGCCGCCATGTTCGAGGGAAAGACGGTGCGGTTCAAGGGTGTCGTCTGTCAGGACAAGCGTTTTGGCGCCTATTTCACCGTGGGCCGCCACGCCATGGTCTGCTGTGCCGAGGACATCACCTTCCTGGCCCTCCCCTGCATGGCGGACAATAAAGACCAGCTTGCCACCCGGGACTGGGTGGAGGTCACCGCCAGGGTCCGGAAACAGTACTGGGAGCTCTACGGGGAGGAGGGGCCTATCCTCATCGCCTCCGCCGTTGTCCCCTGTGAAAAACCCGCGGAGGAGGTCGTGCAGTTTTAATCCGGCACGCCAGCCAGCGGCGGACAGCACTTCCTGCCCGCCGCTGTTTTTATCTTTCGGAGCAGATCCATCATTTTTCGTCTCAACAGAGAGAGGAGACAGCATATGGACGACAAACAGATCATTGATCTCTACTTTGACCGCAGCCAGCATGCCGCCGAGGCGGCCCGGGAAAAATACGGCGCCCACTGCCGCGCCATCGCCTACAATATTTTGGAGAGCGAGGAGGAGGCGGAAACCTGCGCCGACGGGGTTTGGCCGCTGGCCTGGGAGGCCATGCCGCCCCACCGTCCCAGCCGTCTCTCCTCCTTTCTGGGCGGGATCACCCGCCGCCTGGCCCTGGACCGCTGGTCAAAGCGCAGCCTCAAGCAGCGCAGTGAAGGAAATGTAGCCATGCTCCTTTTGGAGCTGGAGGAGTGCATGCCCGCCGATCTGCCGGAGGACATGCTGAACGAGGAGTGTCTGGCCGCTGCCGCTACCGCCTACCTCCGGACCAAGCCCCTGCTGCACCGGATGGCTTTTATCCGCCGCTACTGGTACTGCAACACTGTCAAAGTAATCGCCCGGCAGCTGTCCCTGCCTGAGCGGCGGGTGGAGGCTCTGCTCCGGCTGATGCGCGAAGAGCTGCGGGAGACCATCAGAAGGGAGGCGGCCGCCCAATGAAAAGCGAAAAGCTCCTGCGGGCCCTGGGGGACCTCCCCGAGGATCTGGTGGCCGAGGGCAACCTCCGCCGCCGTCACCCTCTGCTGCGCCTGGGCGCGATCCTTCTTTGTGTCCTTCTGCTGCTCTCCGCCCTCTACCCCTTTTTTAGAGACCGGATTCAGGGGCGGGGCGAAAACCTCCCGGCGCAGGGCGTCACGCTGCGGGGCGCCGCCTATGAAATCTGGGACGCGGACAGCGTCCAGGCCCAGCGCACCGGCCTCCCCTCCGCCATCCAGACGGAGATGGTGGGCATGCAGATCGATTCCCTGGACCAGGGGACCGTCCATCTCTACCTTCCGGCGGAGGATCAGAACGCCGTCTACATTCTGGCGGCTGACAACGCCTATCAGTATCTGATCTTTGCGGGCTATCAGCTGCCGGGAGACGATGGGAGCACCCATGTGGATGCCCAGCAGATGTTCTTGACCTACGGCGTCACCGGCGCTGCCGATCTCGCTGCCGTCACCTGGCAGGAGGAGGCATCCACCGATCCGGAGGCCCTCGCCGCTCTCTACGACGCGCTGGTGTCCGCCGACGCCTTCGGCGAGGGGGAACTCCTGCCGGAGCAGGAAACCGAGGTCTCAGACTACGGAGATCCGGTTTGGCTGGAGGCGGCAAACGGCCTGCGCTGGATGGCCTATTATAACAGCGGCAGCGGGCTTTTCTGCTGGCTTGGAAATTTCTATTCTGTGGGGACAGATTTCCTCCCCGCAGCCGCGGCATAAAGAATACAAAAACCCCGGCGCGCAGGTGCGCGCCGGGGTTTTTTCGTCCGGTAATCATTTCACCCGTATCTTCTTTTCCTCCAGACGACGGTTGATAAATGCGCGGAACAGCGTGTAGATCACAGACGTAATGGGAATAAAAATCAGCATCCCCACGATCCCCATGAGCCCGCCGCCTACCGTCACCGCCATCAGCACCCAGATAGCCGGCAGGCCGACGGAGCTGCCCACCACATGGGGGTAAATCAGGTTTCCCTCCACCTGCTGGAGCACCAGGAACATGACAACGAAGATCAACGCCTGAATCGGAGAGACCATCAAGATGAGGAAGGCGCCCACGCCGCAGCCAATAAAGGCGCCGACAATGGGGACCAGCGCCATCACGGCGATCAGGCAGCTGATCAGCAGCGCATACGGCATGCCGGTTACGGACATGGCGACAAAGAACATTGTCCCCAGGATCACGGCCTCCAGGCACTGGCCGCTGATAAAGCTGGAGAAGGTCCGATAGCACAGCGAAACAACTTCAACCCCGCGGCGTGCATGCTTTTCCGGCAGAAAGGCATACAGAATCTTCCGTCCCTGCACACCCAGCCGCTCCTTCTGCAGCAGAATATAAAAGGCGAAGATAATGGCAATGACCGCGTCGAATACGCCGCTGATCACGGAGCCCACCGCAGAGATGGTGGAACTGAGCACATCCGTTACGCCTCTCTTCAGAATATCCATCACCGTATTCAGAATGCCCTGCCAGTCAAAATTCCGCCAGTCGATGGCCAGATCGTTGAGCCACTCCATAATCTGCGGGTTGTTGGCAAACATTTCCTGTCCCCAGGCGATCACATGGCTGATTGCGGAGCTGATGGTGCTCCCCAGACCTATAATGGAAACCGTCAGCTGGGGGATAATGACCAGCATCAGAATCAAAATCACCAGCACCACCAAAAGCAGCGTCAGCAGCAGGCTCAGGGGGCGCGCATATTTAGGGCTTTTCCCCCGTTTCTTTTTCAGTCGGCCGAAACACAGCTCCTCCAAAAAGTGCATCGGCACGTTGAGGACAAATGCAATGGCCCCTCCGGCCAGAAACGGCGAGATGATTCCGATCAAAAACTTCGCTGCCCCCACCAGCACCTCAAAGCGCTGTACGCCCACCAGCAGCAGCACGGCAAAGGCGATGAGCAGCATGATCTTTTTCATTGTCGCCCGGTTCAACTCCATGCAGAAACCTCCTCTGGAACCCAGTTGTTCATCTGGTCTTTTCTCCGTCTTATGCCCAGCAGAAACACCGCCTTCCCGGCCCTGTGCCCCATGCTGAACGCGTTATACTGGTATCCTACCCTCTCCCGGACCATTCGTCAAGGGGAATACACGTTTTCCGCCTGTTTTCACTCCCGCAGGAAATCCCTCTTCCCATCCCCGCCGCCGCTGTGGTATACTGGACTCGCCGGTTTTCCGGCCGGGCTGCCCCTGCGCGCCTGCTCAACTGCTTTCCGGGAGGGAACCGCCATGTCCGACCTTCACACGGCATACTGTGAAAAAATCCAGGCCTTCTGCGCCGCTCTTCCCGCGTCCTGTCCGGTGGAGACCGAGGCGCTGGACCAGTATTTCCGCACCTGCATTCTGTCTGTCTGGGCCAGAGGGCCCGCCGGCAGCGGCAGTGCGGACGGCATCAATCAGATCTACACAGACAAGCGCTACCGCTTTACGGAGCAGCAGTTCCAGCGGGCCGTGTCCTACCACAAAAATGACATCCGGGCCTCCGTCGCCGTGCCCCCGTTTTTTTATCAGCTGCTGGACTGGGATACCGAGCACCAGACCGCCTGCAGCCGGTCCTTCCTCTCCCTTCAGGATGCCGTGCTGACTTTGGCTGCCGCCTATGACGGTTCCCTCTCCCTTGGAGAATCACGGCAGATCACCTTCCTGCAGCAGGGGCTGCGGAAACTGTGTGACCAGCGCCGGATTCCCAGCGGCGCCGGAAATGCCGAAAAGCTGGACGCCCTGCTGGACGATGTGCAGCGCCATCTGGAGGACAGCAGCTCTATCGCCGGTGACTTTTGGGGCGGCACGCCCAAATCGGCCGACGCGCCCAAGCCGGAAACGCCGGAGGATGCCGCTCCGCCCGACGCGGTGGAGGATCAGGAGGAGGTCATATCCCTGGAGGATGCCATGGCAGAGCTGGACAGCCTCATCGGCCTGGAGACAGTGAAGGCCGATGTACAAAGCCTTATCAACCTGGTAAAGGTCCGCGAGCTCCGTCGGCAGCGGGGCATGAAGTGCCCCGACCTCTCCCTCCACCTGGTATTTTCAGGAAACCCCGGAACGGGCAAGACCACCGTAGCACGGATCCTGGGGAATATCTACCGCGCCCTCGGCATTCTCAGCAAGGGCCATCTGGTGGAGGTGGACCGCAGCCAGCTGGTGGCCGGCTATGTGGGACAGACCGCCATCAAGACCCGGGAGGTCATCGACAAGGCCCTGGGCGGGATCCTCTTTATCGACGAGGCCTACACCCTCTCCCCCGCCAAGGCGGACAAGGACTTCGGCCAGGAGGCCATCGACACGCTGCTGAAGGCCATGGAGGACCACCGGGACGACTTCATCGTCATTGTGGCAGGCTATGAGAGCCTGATGCCCCGTTTCATCCGCTCTAACCCGGGCCTTCAGTCCCGGTTCAACAAATACCTCCATTTCCTCGACTACGACGCCGGACAGCTCTACGAGATCTTTCTCGCCAGGGCCCAGCGCAGCGATTACCGCCTGGATCAGGCGGCGGAAACGGCTGTCCGGCAGCGGCTGGAAACACTCTACGAGGAACGAGGCGAAAACTTCGGCAACGCCAGGGACGTCCGCAACCTCTTCGAGACCGTGGTGGCCCGTCAGGCCGACCGCATCGCCGCCCTCTCCAGCCCCACCGACGAGGAGCTGACCACCATCACCCCGGCGGATCTGCCGCCCCAGCAACAGGGAGTTTTGCGGAGCAGCCTGTAGGCGACCAGGCACAAACTGCCTTAAGCGTCAATTTCCAGAAACAAAAACGTCCCTCGGACGCTCCGGGGGACGTTTTATTCTGTCTGTTCGCCGCTTTCTAGGCGCCCATGGCAAAGGTGGCGCAGACCAGGGCGCCCCCCTTCACATTGTTGGCCACCGTCAGTTCGCCGCCATGGCGGCTGCAGAGGATCCGGCAGATATTCAGGCCTATGCCCAGATGCCCCTCCTCCCCACTCTCCCGGGCCCGGTAAAAGGGCTTTGCCGCCTGGTCCAAGGCACGGGGAGAAAAGCCGCAGCCGTCGTCTGACACCAGGACGCACAGCGTCTCGTCGGCATCCGACACTGTCACTGCGATGCTGCTGCGGGCAAACCGGGCGCTGTTTTGCAGCAGGTTCTCACAGACCTCCATAACGATCCCCGGATCCACATGCCACTGTGCCTTGGTCACAGTTTCGTTCCACTGCAGGGTCTTTCCGGCGCACAGGATGTGCGCCGTGGAGCGAAGGCCGCGGAGGAGCGTGCCTTCGCCAACATCCGCGCGGCGGATCTCCATATCCTCCAGGCGCTGGAGCTTGGTCATGGCCTCGGTGTAATTCTCCAGCCGCCGGATATTGGCGGACATGGTCTGTACCTCCCGGACCATCTCGTCCCGGTCCGCCTTCTCATCCGGCAGAGCGGCCAGGAGCATGTCCGCGTGCCCCTTCAGCACCGTCAGCGGCGTACGGAGATCATGGGAGAAGGCAGCGTTCAGCTGCCGGCGCTCCTCCATCTGGCGGAACATCTCCCGGTTGTTCTCCTCCAGCGCCCGGCGCATGGTCTCAAAGGAGCGGCACAGCGCCCCCATCTCGTCCCGGCTGTCATAATCAATGGTGAAATTCAAATCGCTTGCCGCAATGCGGCCGGAGGCGTCAGCAAGCACGGCGATAGGCGCCTTCAGCTTGCGCCGGAAGAAGAGAAAGGCGCAGAAAATGGCTCCCGCCCCGTAGCACACCGGGATCGCCATGGTCTGCACCGCGGCCAGGGCGAAATCCTTCATCCGGTCGCCGCTGCGATAGGTGGGGACCAGGGAGATCACCATCCCATCCGCGTCCACCATAGGCGTCGCGCGGCTGTAGTCCACCGGGATGCTCTCCAAATACGCCCCGGAGGCGTCATAGATGGTAAAGATCAGGGTGTCCCCATAGGTAACGGCATAGTATCCCCCCTCGGGGATGACGTGGCTCTCCGCCTGCTGGACATACTGATCCAGCAGACGCATGCGGGCGCTGTCTGCCAGGTTGATGATCAGAGAGCACAGCAGCGTGCAGCCCAGAAACACCAGCAGCGTATACACCACATAGGAGGCCCGGAGGGACATGTCCCGGAAAAAGCGGCGGCGTTTTTTCAACGCACCCATTTGTACCCCACCCCCCACACGGTCTCTATGTAGGGTTTTGCGCCGGCCTTGGCCAGTTTCATCCGGATACGGCGGATATGCTCGGCAATAACCGCGCTGTCGCCCTCGCTGTCATAGCCCCAGACCCGCTCGTAGATCCGCTCCTTATCGAACACCTGCCCCACATGCTGGGACAGGAACTCGATGATGTCAAACTCCTTCTTGGCAAAGCTCAGCGTCTCCCCCCGGAAGGTAACGGTGCGGTCGGAGTAGTTGATCATCAAATCCTCGTCAAAGCGGACCTCCATCCGCCCCGCGTGGCGCTCCTCCCGGCGCAGATGGGCGGCCACCCGGGCGTTCAGCTCCTCCAGGGAAAAGGGCTTGACCACATAGTCGTCCCCGCCCACGGCAAAGCCCTGGATCTTGTCGCTGTCCTCGATCCTGGCGGTGAGGAACAGGATGGGGCAGGACACCCCCTCCCGGATCCGCCGGCACACGTCAAACCCATCCATATCCGGCAGGTTCACATCCAGCAGGATCATATCCGGCTGGCGCGCCGCCAGCCGGAGGGCGCCGGCGCCGTCATAGGCGGTCATGGTCTCATAGCCCTGACGGCGAAAATAGCTGCTGAGCATATCGGCAATGTCCGCCACATCGTCCACGATCAAAATGCGCTGGGCCAAAGGTCTGCCGCTCCTTTCTTATGGGATTCTGGTGGTATCCTTCACACCGCCCCGTTTCCGCATATCCTTCATGGAGACGGACACCGTGTGATCGATATGTTTCCACTCCACCTTCTTGAACAGCGCCACAAAGGAGATGGGCACATATGTAAACATAAAGATGGGGAAAGTAAACATATAGAGGATCTTTCTGCCTGCAGAGGTGTTGATCTGGTTCCACTGGGCGATGGTTGTGATGCCGCCCACCATGAGGAACAGCAGATAGGTGTTCAAAACCGCCTGCAGCGTGGAGAGAACCGCCGGCAAAAAGCCCGCACCGCTCCAGAAGGTCAGCGCCAGCACCGCAATATTGACCACCAGGCTGATGGAGGTCAGAATGATGGCGGGCATGATGTTCATGCACATATCAAAGCAGGCAAAGCCGCCCCGGCGGAAAATCCCCCGGATCAGCTGTGTGCCGTACTTGCCGAAGACCTGGAGATAGCCCCTGGCCCAGCGCATCCGCTGGTGCCAGGACTGACGGAACTTGGTGGGCTGCTCGTCGTAGTAGACGGCGGCGCCGCAGTAGCCGATCTTCCGCCCGCGGGTAATGTTGTGGATGGTGAACTCGATGTCCTCCGTCAGAAGATGGAAGGGCCACCCGCCGCACTCCTCCAGAACGGCATGGCTGAAGAGGAACCCAGTACCCGATACGGCGCAACTGGTCCCCAGGAGGCAGCGCGGATGGTTCAAAAATGCCGCCTCACGCAGGAACCACAGGCCATAGCCGGCGGAGATCCAGTTGTCGCCGTAGTTTTTGGAATTGCGGTAGCTGGTGATGATCTCATACCCGTCGCTGAAGGTGCGGTTCATCTGGGTGATGTAATCCGGCTCCAGCAGGTTATCCGCGTCAAAGACGAAGTACCCGTCAAAGGGCTCGTAGTCCGCCCGCAGTTTCTCCAGCAGGAACTCCATGGCGTACCCCTTGCCCACCTGGGTCTGGTTGAACCGCTCATAGACCACGGCGCCGTGGTCCGCAGCCACCTTGGCTGTGGCGTCGGTACAGTTGTCCGCCAGAACAAAGATGGTCACCAGATCCGCAGGGTAATCCTGGGCGCGGATGCTGTCCACCAGGTAGCCGATGACCTTCTCCTCATTCCGCCCGCAGATCAGCACCGCATAGCGGTGCAGCTTTTCCGCCCTGTGGGGCTTGTCACGCTTTAAAAACGGCACGGGGATATACACAAATTGGTAAAAATAACACAGGAAAAATAGCACTGCGATGCCGTAGTTGATCAGACGAATGGTTTCAATCAATTCCATGGCTGCCTTCCTCATTTGCTCTGCATATTCTTTGGTACATAATCAGGCCCCCGGCGCTGATGAGCAGTGTTACGCCGAAAACCAGGATTGCGAAGGTGAGATTTCCCACCCCCAGCGCGTCGCCGCTGATGGTAGAGGTGATGATGCTGGGGATACGGGCGGGCGTGGTGATCAAAAGCCAGGTCCCCAGCCGGATATCCGTCAGGCCCGCCACATAGGTCAGGATGTCCTTGGGCGTGCCCGGGATAAAAAAGAGGGTGAAAAACAAAGTGTTTCGCCGCTGCTTATTCTGCAGGAACCGCAGGGACTGGATCTTCTCTCTGGAAAAAAACACCTCCACTGCCTTCACGCCGAAATAGCGCACGAAGAGGACCACCAGAATGCTGCCCAGCGCCGCCCCCAGAAGGCACAGCACTGTTCCCTGAATGGAGCCGAAGGCGTAACCAGCCCCCATCTCCAGCGGCTCGCCGGGAATCACCGCCACAAAGATCTGCAGGGCCATCATCCCAATAAACGCCAGGCGGCTCCACACGCCCATGCTGTCCACCCAGTCGCGAAATGCCTCCGGCTGGGAGACAAACTGCACCAGCGGCCGCCCCACAAACCAGAAGATCACGGCAAAGAACACTATGAAAATCACAATGCTTGCGGCGGCCAGGCGCTTGCGCTGCAACTCAGTTAATTCGCGGTGCGGATGCTGCATGGTGATCGGACCTCCTGCTCCGGTAGTTTTCAGCCGGCCTGCACCGGCTATAGTACCATCATAGCAGGTAGTTTTCTATTTTTCTTCTACACCGGACAATCTTTCACCTACATTTAACCTTTTGTTTCCGCATTGATGTCCCGGCGCAGCGCCCGGCTTACCCGCTCCATCTCCTCGTCAAAGGGCCTGTCCCGGTCAAACTGCTCGGGGTGCTCGGAGCGCAGGAGCTTTTTCTTCCTGTCCATCCGGATGGGGACGAACAGCAGCGGCTCGCTGTGTTTCCGCCGCCAGAACCGCTCCAGCAGCAGGAAACCCTTGTAGATCTCCCCGATCCCCTCGCTGCTGTCGGCGTAATCCACATCCGGATAGATGATCACGCTGTCCCCCGCATCCAGGGCCGCAATGGTCTCCCGAAAGGTGGCGGCTACCTGAACAGAGCCGCGGTAGACCGGGATGGCCGCCGCCGAACGGACCAGCGAGCTGACAAAGCCCGATGTCAGCGACGCCAGGAGGTCTGCCAGCCGCCGGGGCAGGCCGAACCGCTTGGAAAAGGTGTATTCGGCATACTGCTTCCGGCATGCCTCCCTGTCAAAAAACAGATACAGCACCCACGGGCGCACCGGAAACGGCAGCTGCGCCAGGGTGGTCAGCGGGCCGGCCATATTGCTGTGGCTGCAGATATAGACGCAAGGCCGCTGAAATTGTTCCACCTCTGTGCGCCATCCCAGATTTTTCACGCGCAGCACACCGCGGCACAGATAAAATAGTGCGCCTCTCTGAATCACGGCCGTTATCCCTCCTCGTGGCGGAAGACCCAGCGCAGCTGGATCTGATAACTGCCGACTGCCAGGATCATGTCGATCAGCGCCTTGTTGATCACCGCCGGGACACGGGGCAGGATCTGGCTCATCCCCATCAAAAGGCCGTAGGATGCAGCCATCTGCCCCGCCCACAGGCAGTAGTAGCGCAGGGCCGTGCGCCAGTGGAGCCTGCCGCCGCCGAAGACATAGCGGCGGTTCAGCGTATAGTTGAGAAGAGATGAGAGGCCCCGGGAGATCACCACGGACCATAAATAGCACAGCGCCAGCGGCAGTGATGCGAACAGGAAACGATAGCACACATAGAAACTGGCCACGTCCACCACAGCGCTGAAGGCCGCCATGCCCGTATAGCGCCCCAGGCCGGACAGCAGGATCAGAAAGATCCGCCACGGGTCCCGGATGTTGGTGAGATGGGTGCCGGCGTTGTTGTCAAAATAGATGGTCTCAATGGGGACCGAGTAAAAGGGGATCCCATCCCGCACGGCAGAGATCAGGACATTCATCTCATATTCAAAGCGCTCGCCCTTCACCGCCGCGTTCCACTCCAGCAGCCCCCTGGGGATGCCCCGCAGGCCCGTCTGGGTGTCCTCCAGGCGGGCGCCATACAAGAGGTGGAAAATATAGCTGGTGACCCGGTTGCCAAGCTTTGACCGGGTAGGGACGTTCTCCGCCCGCAGATTCCGCACACCCAGCACAATCTGATCCGCGACGCGGTCCAGCACCTGGGAGACGGCGCAGACATCCGCCGCGCCGTGCTGCCCGTCGGCGTCTGCTGTGATCACCCCGTTATATCCGGCCCAGTCCTCCCGCCCCATCACATACTGATAGGCGGTTTTCAATGCACAGCCCTTTCCCCGGTTTTTCGGATGGTCCAGCACCGTGCAGCCCGGCTGCTCCCTCAGTTTCTGAAACAGGCCGCCATATTCCGGCGCGCTGCCGTCGTTGACCACCACGACCTGCGGGATCCCGCGCCGCAGCAGCTCCTCCACATAAGAAATCAAGGTGTCCGGCGGGTTGAGCGCAGGGATGGCTACAATACTGTGATAGTGTTTTTCCATTCCGGACCTCTCTGTCACAGCGCAGCCGCAGCGCTGCTCCAGGCGGCCGCCCGGACGCCCTCATGTGAAAATGTCCGGGCTGCTGCAGGGCAGCCGGGACCAAATACGTTTGTCATAAGCGGCCGCAGTATGTACCCGCCGCCCAGACTCATCCGATTCTTCATCATTCTTTTCCCCCTCATTTTCAGAACACACGTCACAGGTCAGTAAAAAAGTGTATTCCGCAATTTTCAATCTTTTATCAACTCGCCGCTATTATATCACATGCCAATCTTTTTTCTATACCCTTATCTGTCAAAACTGCAAATTTTCCTGCGGATTGTCTTGTCCAGCCCTCCCATGCGGGCTGCTGTGCAGCCTGTCACGGCGTTTCCCACCGCTCCAGCTCTGCTCTCAGCTTTTCCAGCGCTTTTTTCTCAATGCGCGATACATCGCGCCGCGCTTATTGCAAGCTGCCCGGCGGCAGCCTGCCCCTCCACCCGCCTCTCTGGCTATTATGGCAGGTTCGCCTCCCTTTCGTCAAGCCCCGAAAATGAGGGGGCCGGACCAGCTCCTTCCAAGCGGACCGCCCCCCTCCGCTGCCCATGGCCGTTTCCCGCCCTTTTAAGCAGGATGCGCTTACCCCATACCGGCGCCAACAGCACCAGAGGCGGAGGAAACCCCTCCGCCCCGTCTGGCCGCCCGCCGTCCTGCGCCCACACCTTGGACATGTTGCGCCAGGACTGCTACAATCATACATACATTTATTAAATAAGGAGAGCGATGCTATGGAGTCTTACCCCATTACCTCGGCAATGCTGGAATCATTTGAACAGGCGCTGACCGGAGAGGAGCGGAGCCGCCCCACCATCCAAAAGTATATGCATGACCTGCGCCTTTTCCTGGCCTTTCTGCCGCCGGACAGCGCTGTCACCAAGGAGCAGCTGATTGCGCGGAAAGAGGAGCTGGCCCGCACCCGGGCTGTGGGAACGATGAACGGCATGCTTACCGCGCTCAACCGCTTTTTGTCCTTCCACGGGTTATATGACCTGCAGGTGAAATACCTGCGCCGGCAGCGGCGCATCTTTACAGACAAGAACCGGGAGCTGAGCCGCGAAGAGTATCTCCGGCTCGTCCGGACGGCCGGCCGAAATGGAAACCAGCGGCTGATGCTGGTCCTGCAGACTATCTGCGCCACCGGCGTGCGGGTCAGCGAGCTGGAGCATATCACTGTGGCGGCTGTGCGCTGCGGCCGGGCGGAGGTGCGCTGTAAAGGAAAGACCCGCGTGATTTTTCTCTCCCGCAAGCTGCAGGTCCTTCTGCTGCGCTACATCAGGGAACAAAAGCGGAGGGACGGCCCTGTGTTCGTTACGCGAAACGGGCGTCCCCTGGACCGCAGCAATATCTGGCATGAAATGAAGGCCCTCTGCCGCGGCGCTGATGTGCCGCCTAAAAAGGTTTTCCCCCATAATCTGCGCCATCTGTTCGCCCGGGTCTTCTACAGCATGGAAAAAGATATCGCAAAGCTGGCCGATCTGCTGGGCCACTCCAGCATCGAAACGACCCGGCTGTATATCATGGAGTCCGGCGAGGCCCACTTGGCACGGCTGGAAAAAATGAACCTTCTCCTATAAAAAAACCACAGATTTCTTCTTCTGTGGTGTTGGATATATTTGCCAGTTTATTTGTACTTGACATAATAGCCCATACTTGGACTTTTTTCAAGAGGATTTT
>CAJFPI010000039.1 GCA_904398675.1 uncultured Oscillospiraceae bacterium | reverse complement strand
GAGCTGCGCGCGGCGCTGGAGATGGGCCTCATGGCTCTCTCGGCGGAGCACCGGCAGATCCTGCTGCTGCGGGAGCTGCAGGGGATGAGCTATGAGGAGATCGCCGGGGTCTTGGACCTGGATCTGGGGACGGTGAAAAGCCGCATCGCCCGGGCACGGGAAAAGCTGCGAAAATATTTGATCCAAAGCGGGAACTTTTCTCCCCCCTCTTCGTCTAAAAGGACGAACGAAGGATAGGGCGGCCGCCGGGCAGCGGTCCGGGCGGCAAGATTGCGCTCTTTTTAAGTCGGCAGTGTATCAGGCATTGGAGCGGTCAGCTCCAATGCCTGGCGCGAGGGCTTTACACTGTTAATCCAACCCCCTCGCGCCCGAAATGTGAGGCCGAGGGTAGCCTGGAATGATTTTGGATGCCGTTTTTTGGATAGGAAAGGAGGGGGTGCCGATGTCCCCATGTGAAGAATATGCTGTACTGATCAGCGCAGCAGTGGATGGGGAGCTGTCGCCGGAGGAGCGGCAGCGGCTGGATGCGCACCTCGCTGCCTGCCCCGGCTGCCAGGCCGATTATCAGCAGCTGTTATGGATCCACGAGGCATTGGGCCAGATGGAGGCGCAGCCGTCGGAGGATCTTGCCTCTTCGGTGATGGAGCAGGTCCGCCGGGAGGCCGCCGGTTCTGCCCGGCGCCGCCGGCGGCACTGGATCTCCGTCGGCGCTGCGGCCGCCTGCTGTGCAGTCGTGGTGCTGGGCGCCCGGGTGCTGGGAACGCTCAGCCCTGTTTCCAATCAGCAGCCCGCCTCGCCGGACACATCCGTCACCACTGCCGACGCCGACGGCGGCATGGCAGACCGCTCCGCTGACGATGCAGTTTCTTCTGTTGAAAGCAACATGCTGGAGGGGCCTTCCGTCTACCAGGCCCCGCAGCAGGAGGATCCCTCCCTGGAGTCCGCCCTCACCTATTTCGGCGGCGGCAATGACGAGGACAACGCATCCGATGATTCCGCATCGGTTGAGAAGGAATCGGTCCTCTACTGCGCGACGGTTGTCACAGAGGACCAGCGCACCGCGGAGTGGATGACGCTGAACGTTGCGGAGGAGGGGCTCACCTCCCAGGACGAGGAGAGCGGCACCATCGCCACTGCCTGGCTGATTACTGCACCGCAGTATGAACAGCTTTCCTCCTACCTCCTGGAGGAGAATATTCCCTACACCTACACCGGCGAGGCGGAAGAAACCGCTCTGCCGGCAGACGGCATGGTCCGCGTGGTCTGCCTGTCTGATCCCGCAGGCGGCGCGGACAACGGCGAATCATAGCATATTTTCTATCAGTTGGCAAAGAGAGCCGGCCCACGAAGGGCCGGCTCTCTCTGTTTTTCTCTGTGTATACGATCACCGGGGCAGGCTCAGCTGGGCCATGATCTCCTCCTCCCGCCCGCGCATCTGCGCCTTCTGGGGCCCCTCGTCCAGGTGGTCGTAGCCCAGGAGGTGGAGCACCGAGTGGACCGCTAAATACGCCAGCTCCCGGCGGTTGGAGTGCCCATATTCTTTCGCCTGGGCCTGGACCCGCTCCAGGGAGATGGCCATATCTCCCAGGGGGATCAGCCCCGTGGCCGGATCCGCGTCCTCCTCCCCGGGCAGCACGCCGGGCCGCAGGTCAAAGGTGGGAAAGCTCAGCACATCGGTGGGGCTGTCCACTTCACGCATCTCCCGGTTGATCTCCTGGATGCCCTGGTCGTTGGTGACACGCACATCCACCTCACAGGGGAAGTCCACCCCCTCGGCGGCCAGGGCTGTGCGGATCACCTTGCGGAGGAAAGCCCGCTGTCCATCGTTCACCCCCGGCACATCGGCAGTGATGGGGATATAGTGTCGTTTTGCCATATCAAATCTCCTTACTCGGTCCGTCTGCATGCTCGTCCAGCACCCAGGGCAGGTACATCACACACTCCAGGTCGAAGTGGGGCGCCGGAAACTCCGGGTCCACCGGACAGGTCTCATGGCCCAGCTGCAGTTCCCCCCAGGGGAACTGCACAGCGGGTCCCCAGGTGGGGCCATTGTCCACCCCGGCGGGCTTGCCTGCGATCTCCCCGGCCACCCGCCAGGAAAACTGGTAGAGCAGCCCCCTCTCCCGCCAATCTGCCTCGTGGTAGATCTCACACACATAGGTGGCCTTCTCCGGCGGGATGGCCAGGCTGTCCAGAATCTCCAGCAGCTCCCCCGGCAGCCGCCGCCCCCGGGCCAGGGCCAGGAAGTTCCTGCAGTGGCCGCACGCGCAGTCCCATTCTCCGGCCCTGGCGTAGGAAT
>CAJFPI010000038.1 GCA_904398675.1 uncultured Oscillospiraceae bacterium | reverse complement strand
TCCTTCCGCAGCCCCTCCAGATAGTCCCGGCCCAGCCGGGCCTCCTTCTCCAGCGTCTCCAGCTCGCACAGCCACCCTCTGGCTCCCGTGCGCTCCAGATAGCTCTTCAGCCCCTCCCCCGCAGGGTGGAGGCTCTTGTGCACCACGCCGGCCTCCCGCTGGGCGGGCACCGCCACAAAGGACCACTCATAGGCGTCCGCCGCCCCCTCCAGCGTCAGATAACACAGCTGTCCGTCGTAGTACCTCCCGGGAACGTGTCCGCACGCCCCCTCGCTGTGGTCCCTGCCGCAGATGGAGCAGATCTGCCGTTTCATGCTGCACCCCACGCTGACCTCTTTTTTGATGCCGCCCTCGATCTCCGCGATCAGCTCTGCGTTTTTTTCCGAGCGCAGCATGTAGGCGTAGCCCTTCAAATAGCAGTAGCTCTCCCCCGTCTCCGTGAGGATGCCCGGCTCTTCCACCACCTCCGTGCGGTAGATCCGGGCCGTCTGCTCCCTGGCGGACCACTGGTGGTCAAAGATGCCGCTGCGCCCCAGGAAGAGCTCCCCCAGCTCCTCCAGCGCCCTCCGGCTGAACCGCTCAAAGTCCCGGTCCACCTCGTTGTCGCACAGCCGCACGGCAAAGGTGTAGACCTGCTCCGCCGTCAGCTCCCCCTTGGCCAGGGCGTTGATCTCCCGCAGATCCTCCTGGCTCACCGCCGTTCCGGCCACGCCGGCGGCGGATTTTTTCACATCCATCATCTCTGGCTCTCCTCCGCGTCGTTTTTCAGCCGCAGCTGCCGCGCCTGCTCCCGGTACCACGCCGCCTTGGCCTCCTCCAGCTCGTCCTGCAGGTTGATGGGTTCCCACACCGCCTCACAGCCGCAGTAGAACCCGTGGAGCCGCAGCCATGTCCTGCAGATCTGCTCCACCGCCGGCGTCAGCGTCCGCCGCAGGGCCTCCAGCTCCGAGGTCAGCATGTCCGCCTGCTGGGTGCTCATCCGCTCTGTGGAGGACCAGCTCAGCCCCAGCATAAAGGGCGGGATGCCGCTTTTGGCCACCAGCTGCTCCAGGATCTGCCGCACCGGCACCTCGCTGTCCAGCACCTGGTTGTCCGCGCCGATGACCTTGATCTCCACGTCCCCCACTGCCACGAAGTCCCGCACATGGCCGCTTTTGGTGCTCTGCATGGCCCGGCTCCACTCCTCGGCGATCTGGCGGCTGTGGGCCTGGGCCGTCCCCGCGTCCAGCTCGCCCCCCTGGGGCTTATAGACCACGGCAAAGCGCACGTTGCCCATTCTGTCCCAGTTGGCGCCCATGGCCCGGTAGATCTTGCCCAGCAGCTCCGTCAAAAAGGGCATGGACCGCAGCAGCGACACGCCGTAGGGGCTGTGGGCCTCCGGGCAGTAGGGGGTGAACAGCAGCAGGTCCTGCCGGGGCAGGGGCCGGGGCTGCCCCAGGCTGTCATAGCCGCAGATGGTAAAATCCAGCGGCGTCTCTCCCTCCCGGATGCAGACGTGCTCCACCCTGGCGCACAGCAGCGCCTCGATCTCCCGGCCGTCCCCGGAGAGGACCATCTCCCCCACCCCCTGCCCATAGGTGAGCATGGAGTCGAGGTAGCTGTCCAGGAAGGCCTGCAGCCCCTTCTGCCGCCGTCCTGTAGGCACCTCCCGGAGAAATTTCTGCAGCTGCCGCTGCCCCTCCGGATCCGTGCACTGGGCGGTCACGCCGCCGCAGAGCCGGACAATTTTTCCGATAGCCGCGTCCACCACCGGCACCGCCTCCCGGATAGCCCGGTACAGCCGCCCCTCCGCGCCGCCCAGTCCCGCCGCTGCGTCCAAAAGGCCGAAGGGCATCGTCTCCTGGCTGCGGATCTGGGTGGAGGCCGCGGCCATGGCCTCCCGTCTCTTTCTCAGTAACGCCATTTGCTTTTGTTCCTTTCCTCCTCATTGCCTCCGCCGGCGCGCGCCCTCACCGCTCCACCGCGGTGGCGGCAAAGCCGCCGCCCCCGGTCCTTCCCGCCACCGTGGCGGCGAAGTAGCGCATTTCGTCCATGGCGTGGTCGTTTTCCTTCCGGGGCGTCTCCCGTCCCTCCCCCTCCTCCCAGCAGTAGCACGACAGCTCCCGAAGGCAGTCCTCACATCCGGAGCAGATGACCATTTTCCCGCTTTTGAGCAGTCCCGCGGTCAGCCGGATCCCGGATAAAACATCATTGTCCGCTTTGACCACGCGGTACCCCTCCTGCCGCAGGGCGGCGATAAAGCTGGCCGCGGACGGATCCACCACGATCTGTTCTATGGTCCTGCCGCCGGCCAGGCGCCGAAGGTCCTCCACATACTCCTGGTCTGTCTTCTGCCTGCCGGTCTCCCGGGAGGCGTAGTAGTACTCCTCCACCCGGTACCACACCCCGTCCTTCTCCCCCCACAGGCCGAAGGAGCAGGGGTTTGCCGTACCGTAGTCCACGGAGATGCACCAGCGGCCCAGTCCGCTCTCCGGTGCCGGGCGGACGTCGGCCTCCGGCTGAAAGAAATCGTAGATGAGCCCCTGGGCGGCGGACCACTCCCCCAGCACAAAGCGGCGGTAAAACGCGCCGGAGTACCGGTTTTCATACCGCTGCCGCATAGCCGGGGACAGCCCCGGGTTGTCCTCCATGGTAAAGTGGAGGTACAGGGCGCCGCGCTCCTCGCTGCGGCAGATCCACTCCCGGTAAAACCAGTGAAAGGGCCCCTCCGGGTTGCAGTTGAACCAGATCCGGCTGCCCTCCACGCTGCACCGGGCCAGGGCCTGCTCCACAAAGCTGCGGGGCATCAGCGCCACCTCGTCCAGCAGCACCCCCGCGAAGGTGGCGCCCTGGATCAGCGCCGCGCTGCCCTCGTCCTTGCCGCCCACCAGGTAGAAGGTGTTCTCATGCCCCTCCCCCCGGATCACCAGCTGGTTGTCGCTGCGCCGCTGGGTACAGGCAAGGCCCAGCTGCTCCGCCAGGGGCAGCACCTGGGCCAGCACATTGCGCCGCAGCGCGCCGATGGTCTTGCCGCACAGGGCGAACTGCTCGTTGTCAAAGCTCGTCATGGCCCAGCACAGAAAGCTCAGCCCCATGGCCAGGGTCTTGCCGCTTCGCACCGCCCCGTCGCAGATCACCGCCTCATACCTGCTGTCCGGCGACGCCGGGCTCCACCACAGCAGCACCCGCCGCTGCTTGGTGGAAAACTGTTGGATCCTCACGGCTCATCCCCGCCCATCTGCCGCAGGAACTCCATGACGCCCCCGGACGGCGTCTCTCCCTCCTGCTGCAGCGCCAGGAGCAGCTCCAGCGCCTTGATGCGGTCAAAGAATTTCAGCTCCACCGTGCCGTTTCCGTGGCGCTTAAACTCCGACACCCCCTCCAGATGGAGCCGCCGCACATCCGCCTCCCCCTCCAGCGCCAGGCGGATGCCGTCGTTTGGGCGGTAGAAGGCCAGCCGCTCCAGCTGGGCGATCACGGCGTCTCTGCTTTTTCGCTTGCTCATCCACTCATCCTTTCTAAACCCTGGCCGCCCCGGGCGGAAAATTGCATTCTGGCATACAACCCTTTTTTCTTTTCCGCCGCCGCCCTTGACGGCGCGGCCGTCTCAGGACTATACTGGGTATGGAAACGATTCGGACAGCGCCCTCTGCCTCTCGGCGCTGCCGCAAAGGAGGTTTATCCATGGTCTCTCTCCAGGACATCACCCGCCAGACGGCCCAGGCCGTCGAAATTCTGTTGGACGCCGCCAAGCCCCGGCCCGGCGGCATCTGTGTTGTGGGCTGCTCCACCAGCGAGGTGGCCGGTGAAATGATCGGCTCCGCCTCCAATCTGGAGGTGGCCCAGGCGATTTGGGAGGGCCTTTCCCCCGCCATACGGGAGGCAGGGCTGTATCTGGCCGTCCAGGGCTGTGAGCACATCAACCGCGCCCTGTGCGTCCCCCGCCCCTGCGCCGAGCAGTACGGCCTTACCGAGGTGATGGTGGTCCCCTGGCTCCACGCCGGCGGCGCTTTTGCCACCTATGCCTACAGCCAGACGGCGGACCCTGTCATGGTGGAGGACCTCCGGTCCAGCGCCGTCCTGGGGCTGGACATTGGCGGCACCCTCATCGGCATGCATCTGCGGCCCGTGGCTGTCCCGGTCCACACCCAGCTGCGGCAGATCGGTGCGGCCCATCTCACTATGGCCCGTGTCCGGCCCAAATACATCGGCGGCCCCCGGGCCAAATACGACGGGGATGCGCGCTGAAACCCGGCAAAAACCCGCCGGGGGACCACAGTTCTTGTGGTCCCCCGGCGGGTTTCTTCTCTATGCAGCCTATGTAGCAAGATCTCCTATTGACGGGCCGGCGTCTCTGTCTCCGCCCCTCCCTCCGGTGCGGGCTTTTCCGCCTTTGCCTCCTGCACCGGGCGGTCTGCCGGCAAAAATCCTTCAAAGATGGCGATGCCGCCGTCCCCCTCCACCGTATCCAGCGCCTGCTGATCCCGGATGGTCCAGCTGACCTCCTGGGCCTTCAGCCACTTGCAGCAGATCCGGAGAAGGAAGTTGTCCCGCCCCTCGTAGCGGCAGGCAACAAAATCCGGCCGCGTCAGCACATGGGTCAAGAGGACCGGCAGCAGCCGCGCGCCGCCGCTGAGATGCTCCAGCACGGTCTTGCAGGCAAAGCTTTCCACCAGCTGGCCCCGCAGGATAAAGGGCTCATTGCGCCGGAGCCACCGGAGGACACGGGGATCAAAGGACTCGATGCAGTAATCGCCCCGGTACCCCTCCAGCCGCCTGCACACCTGGGTGCACAGCTCCCGGCAGCTGCCCCGGCCGGTCTTCAGCTCAATGATCAGCGGCGTTTTCCCCTCGAACAGGGCCAGCACCTCCTCCAGGGTGGGGATGCGCTGATTCGTGCCCTGCAGCTGGAGCTTTCGCAGCTCCCGCAGCTCCATGGTCTCCACGGATCCCTCCACTCCGCACATCCGGCTAAGGTCCTTGTCATGGAACACAACCGGCATCCGGTCCTTGGTCAGCCGCACATCCAGCTCCGCTCCAAAGCCGTTGGCCGCCGCCAGGCGGAATGCCTTCACGGAGTTTTCCGGCACCCCTCTCTCCTGGTTGTGCAGCCCCCTGTGGGCGTAGCGAAATCCGCGCAGCGCCTGCATCTTCCTCTGCTCCCGCCGGGGTTTCATCAGAAACAGCCCCGCCAAAAACACAGCCGCCAGCACCGCGAGCACAAATAAAAGGATCCATAAAATTTTCATGTTCTTCCAGCCGTTCCTTCTCTCATCTCTCCCAGCGGCAGGTCATGGCCGCTGTATTTGTTATCATACCATACTCTCCTTTCCCTGTAAAGGCGGGCGCGGCCTTCCGGAAAATGGGCTATCTTTTTTTTCGAAAATATGCTAAAATGAATTGTTATTTTATGTGTTCGGGAGGTTGCTGCCATGGCTGTCTTTTCAGAGTTCTACTTTCCCTCTGCCGACGGGAAGACATTGATCCACGTCAATCAGTGGACGCCGCTCGAGGCGCCGCTGCGGGGCGTGGTCCAGATCGCCCACGGCGTGGCGGAGTATGGGCGGCGCTATGAGCCCTTTGCCCAGTTTCTGGTAAAGCAGGGCTATGTGGTGGCCGCCAACGACCATCTGGGCCACGGTCTCTCCGTGGCAGAGGGTGCGCCCCGTGTTTTCTTTGGCGAGCAGGACGGCTGGGACCACGCGGTGGCGGATATGGAGACGCTGCACCGCCGCCTCGCCTCCCTCTACCCCAACCTCCCCTACTTTCTCTTTGGCCACTCCATGGGCTCCTTTCTGACGCGGACCCTTTTGATCCGCTATCCAGGCGGGGTAAAGGGCGCTGTCCTCTGCGGCACCGGCCAGCAGTCCCCCCTGCTCCTGGCCGCCGGCATCCGTATTGCTGACGGGGAGATCCGCCGGGTGGGGGCCGGCGGTTTCAGCCCCCGGGCCAACCAGCTGGCCTTCGGCGCCTACAATAAGGCTTTTGCCCCGGCCCGTACCGACTACGACTGGATCTCCGCCAATCCCGACAACGTGGACGCCTACCTGGCCGACCCCTTCTGCGGCGAGCCGGTGACGGTGGGGCTCTTCCGGGATCTTCTGGGGGGTATCCGGTTTGTGGGAAAGGCCGCCAATGTGGCCAAAATGGACCGGAACCTCTCCGTCTTTTTCATCGCCGGCGACCAGGACCCGGTGGGCGACATGGGCAAGGGGGTGGAGCGGGCCTTCCACAGCTTTCGGAAGGCAGGCCTCAGCGACGTCTCCCTCAAGCTCTACCACGGCCTGCGCCACGAGATCCTCAACGAGCGCCAGCGCCGCTTTGTTTTCCAGGATGTGCTGGACTGGCTGAACGCCCGCTCCTAGCCCTCCGCCCGCTCTGCCAGGCGCCGCGCCACCGCCCGGATGCTCAAGAGCTCCGTGTCCCGGTGGCGCAGGAGGATGTTCCCGGAGATCACGGCGTCCGCCGCCAGCACCAGCAGCACGGCAAAGGTCACTCCCGGCGGAATCGGTTCCACCAGCGATGCCGCCACCGGATGGAGATAGACTGCCGCCCAGGCGGACAGGCCGCTCCAGATCAGGGAGAATGGGATACAGACCCTCCCCCGGAGATTTCCGGGTGTCTCGCTGTAATCCCAGAAATGGACATGGAATACTTTTTCATACAGCAGGTGGGCCAAAAATTCCACCCCTGTGGTAAGGATCCCGCCCTGCAGTGCCAACGCCCACCAGGGATACGCCGCTGCGTCTGTCAACGCCAGGAACACCACCATGCCCAGCCCATACACCGGGCACAGCGGCAAAAGCAGGAAACACTTCCGCACCTGCTGCGCCGCCCGGGTCACCTTGGCAAACATCCGCTCCAGCAGGTACCCCAGAAAGCTGTAGACCATAAAATACCAGAACCAATCCATCCGCCCACTCCTTTCGGCGTTAGGCTGTCCGGATTGGGGAAAAATCATACCCAGGAGGTCCACCCATGTCAGATTCCATGGAGCAGATTTTATCCGATGTGCAGCGCTGCCGAGGCTGCGCCCTGTGTGAAAAGCGCACCAATGTGGTGTTTGGCGACGGGAACCCCAAGGCCCCCATCATGCTGATCGGAGAGGCCCCCGGTGCCAATGAGGACGCCCAGGGCATCCCTTTTGTGGGGAAAGCGGGGCAGCTGCTGGACGATATGCTGGAGCTCATCGACCTGGACCGCACCAAGCTCTATATCACCAATATCTGCAAGTGCCGCCCCCCGGAGAACCGGGACCCGCTCCATGTGGAGCAGGCCGCCTGCCTGGGCTTTCTCCGCCGGCAGACTGCCCTGATCCGTCCAAAAATCATCGTCTGTCTGGGCCGCATTTCCGCCATGCAGCTGATCCGTCCGGACTTCAGGATCTCCCGGGAGCACGGCCAGTGGTTTGATAAGGCCGGCGTGCGGATGATGGCGATTTACCACCCCGCCGCCCTGCTGCGGGATGTCTCCCGCCGCCCCGACACCTTCGACGATCTCAAGCGCCTCCAGGCGGAGATCCGCGCCATCTGTCCGGAAGTCTATGCGGGAGCCTGAGCTGCGCCGGCGGCTGGAGGAGGAGATGGCCCGGCTGCCCATTGTGCAATATGAATTTTTCTCCACAGACACTTTGACCTTCTCTCCCCGGGTGCGGCACATCTGTGAGACGGAGTGCCCCCAGTACAACACCACTTGGGCCTGCCCGCCGGCGGTAGGGACAGTGGAGGATTGCCGGGCACGGTGCCTTGCCTACCCTAACGCACTGCTGCTGGTGACCATGGCCGAGGTGGAGGATGCGGCGAATCTCTCCTGCACCCTGCCCACCCGGGCCGCCCACGAGGAGGTCACCCGCCAGGTCTGCGGCGTGTTCTGCGCCGCCGGGGTCCCCCACATGGCGCTCTCCACCGAGTCCTGCGCCATCTGCCCCCAGTGCGCCTGGCCGGGGGCTCCCTGCCGCCACCCGGATAGGATGTTCCCCTGCGTGGAGAGCCACGGCATTCTGGTGACGGAGCTGGCGGAGCGGTTCGGCCTGGATTTTCTGGCCGGTGCCAACCTGGTCAGCTGGTTCAGCTTGATTCTCTATCGGCGGGAAGACGCCCCCGCCCCTCCTTCCTCCCCTTGACAAACACCGCCCCATCCTCTATGCTGGATACCCAAACATTTTTCACCAGGAGGTTTTCCCATGTCCCATTTCTGCCCCCGCTGGTTTGAGGAGGCTGTTCTCTACCAGATCTATCCCCTGGGCCTCTGCGGCGCTCCCCCGGAAAGCGACGGCCTCACCCAGCCCCGCATCCGCCGCCTTGCCGGCTGGATCGACCACATCAAGTCCCTGGGCGCCGACACCGTGCTTTTAAACCCTGTCTTCCAGAGCGACCGTCACGGCTACGACACCCGGGACTACTTCCAGCTGGACTGCCGCCTGGGCGCCAACGAGGATTTTGCCGCCCTGTGCCAAGACTTCCACAGCGCCGGCCTCCGGGTACTGCTGGACGGGGTTTTCCACCATGTGGGCCGGGGATTCTGGGCCTTCCGGGACGTGCAGGAAAAACGGTGGGACAGCCCCTATAAGGACTGGTTCCACATCGACTTCAACGGCGATTCCTGTTTCCACGACGGTTTTTGGTACGAGGGGTGGGAGGGCCACTATGAGCTGGTCAAGCTGAATCTGAAAAATCCCCAGGTGGAGGAGCACCAGTTTGCCGCCATCCGCGCCTGGGTGGAGCAGTTTGACATCGATGGGCTGCGTCTGGACGTGGCCTACTCCCTGGACGTGGACTATCTCCGCCGTCTCCGCGCCTTCACGGATGCCCTCAAGCCGGATTTCGTCCTCATGGGGGAGACCCTCCATGGGGACTACAACCGCTGGTGCAATGACCAGGCCTGCCACAGCGTCACCAACTACGAGTGCTACAAGGGCCTCTGGTCCAGCTTTAACAGCCTGAATCTCTTTGAGATCGGCCACAGCCTGAACCGGCAGTTTGGACCGGAACCCTGGACCGTCTACAAGGGCCTCCCGCTGGTGAGCTTTCTCGATAATCACGACGTGGAGCGCATTGCCTCCCAGCTCGCCGACAAAAACCACCTCCGCCCGGCCTACGGTCTCCTCTTCGGCATGCCTGGCGTCCCTGCGGTGTACTACGGCAGCGAGTGGGGCATGGAGGGGCGGAAACGGGACGGGGACGCCGCCCTGCGCCCCGCGGTGGAGGCCCCGGTGTCCAACGATCTCACCGCCTATCTCGCCGCCCTGGCCGCCGCCCGGCATAAGAGCCCCGCCCTCTCCCACGGGAGCTACCGCACTGTCCTCCTCACCAACCGCCAGCTGATCTTTGAGCGCCGGACGGAGGAGCAGCGGGTGCTGGTGGCCGTCAACGCCGACAGCCAGGACTACACCGCCCACTTTGACGCTGGCTGCGGCCGGGCCACGGACCTTATCACCGGCCGGCTCCACGACTTTGGCGGCGGCAGCGTCCTGCCGCCCTACAGCGCCGCCTACTGGCTGATGGAGCGCTGACCCGCCCCCATAAACAAGCGCGCCCCCTCGCCCATATTGGGCGAGGGGGCGCTTTGCAGCAGTAAGTACTTCTATTTTACCCGGGGCCGCAGAGGCATCTCCCAGGCGTTGTGATCGGTGTGCAGCAGGTCGTGGGCCCTGTGGGACAGGGGCCGCATCAGGTAGTCGCTGTACAGCCGCTGGACCGACGGGTTCTCATGGGAGAACCGCAGGTTGTTTACTGCGTCCAGCCCGTAGAGCACCTCGCCCCGGACCCCGGCCAGCTCCTGGGCCTCGTGGATGGGCTGGCCGCCGCCGCCGGCGCAGCCGCCGGGGCAGGCCATGATCTCCACAAAGTCGTACTGTACCTTGCCCGCCCGGATGGCCTCCATCAGCCGCCGGGTGTTCCCCAGCCCGCTGGCCACTGCCACACGGATCGGCGTACCCTGGATCTCAAAGGTGGCCTCCTTCCAGCCCTCCAGGCCGCGGACGTCCTTGAAAGCGTCCGGCTTGGGATTCTCACCTGTTACCAGGTAATATGCCGAGCGGAGCGCAGCCTCCATCACGCCGCCGGTGGCGCCGAAAATCACGCCTGCTCCGGTTCCCACGCCCAGCGGGGAGTCGAAGGCCTCCTCCTCCAATGCGTGGACGTCGATGTGCTCGGCCCGGATCATCCGGTCCACCTCCCGGGTGGTCAGCACCAGATCCACATCCGGATCGCCGCAGGCGTCGTTCATCACCTCGATGGCCGCCTCCTGCTTTTTGGCCAGGCACGGCATCACCGACACGGAGAAGATCTTGTGGGGATCCACTCCCAGAATTTCTGCGAAATAGCTTTTTGTCACCGCGCCGAACATCTGCTGGGGGCTCTTGGCGGTGGAGAGGTTGGGCACCATATCCGGGTACTGGCTCTTCAAAAACCGCACCCACCCCGGGCAGCAGGAGGTGAACATGGGCCAGGCGTAGTCGTCCCTGTTCTGCAGCCGCTGGAGGAACTCGCTGCCCTCCTCCATGATGGTGAGGTCCGCGGAGAAGTCGGTGTCAAAGACATAGCGGAACCCCATCCGTCTTAGGGCCGCCACCAGGCGGTTCACCGTGGCCTTGTCCCGGGGCAGGCCCAGGCTCTCGCCCCAGGCCGCCCGCACCGCCGGCGCGATCTGCACCACGGTGATCTTCTCCTTGTCGTTGAGGGCGGCGAAGGCCCTCTGGGTGTCGTCCCGCTCCCGCAGGGCTCCCACCGGGCAGTGGGTGATGCACTGGCCGCACAGGGCACAGTCCGCCTCCCGGATGGTGCGCCCCCGGGACACGTCCACCGTGGTGCGGGAGCCGGTGTTGGTGAGGTCCCAGATGTTGAGGCTCTGCACCTTGTCGCAGACCTGGATGCACCGCATGCACTTGATGCACTTGCTGGCGTCCCGGATGAGGGGGAAGGTGTTGTCCCACCGGTTCGCCGGCAGCTCCTTGTGATAGTTGAGGTGGCTGAGGCCCAGGTCGTTGGCCAGGCGCTGCAGCTCGCAGTTGCCGCTGCGCACGCAGTAGGGGCAGTCGCAGTTGTGCTGGCTCAAAATCAGCTCCACGTTGGTCCGCCGGGCCTCCCGGACCCGGGGGGAGTTGGTGTAGACCACCATGCCGTCCCACACATGGTTGTTGCAGGCGGCCACCAGCTTTTGGATGCCCTCGATCTCCACCACGCACACCCGGCAGGCGGCGATCTCGTTGAGGTCCTTGAGGTAGCAGAGGCTGGGGACATTGATGCCCACGCTGCGGGCGGCGTTGAGGATGGAGGTGTTCCGCGGAACGGAGACGGCCATGCCGTCGATTGTCAGGTTGACCATCTTTACCATTTCTTCGTCCTCCCTCCCTTGAATACGCCGAATCCGAAGTGATCGCACCGGAGGCACCGCTGGGCCTCCTGCTTGGCCACCTCGTCGGTAAAGCCGCACTCGATGCAGTGGAAGTTCCCCTTGCGCTCATAGGCCTTCTCCATGGGCAGCTCGCTGCGGCCGCAGCTGGGCCGCTCACCCAGGTATGCCTTGGGGATCTTCACATCCACCTCGATGGTGTGCTCAAACCCCAGATACTCGTCGATGTTGGCCGCGGCCACCTTACCGGCGGCGATGGCCTTGATGACGGTAGCCGGCCCGGTGACGCAGTCGCCGCCGGCGAAGATGCCGTCGTTGTTCTCCAGCCCGCCGCTGGAGAGAGCGGCGATGGTTCCTCTGTGGATGGGAACCCCGGCCTCCTCAAAGGCCTTCAGCTCAATGCTCTGGCCGATGGCCACGATAATCACGTCGGCCTCCACCCGGACCTCCGGCTGATCGGCCTTCTCCGGCCGGGGCCGTCCGGCGCTGTCAATGGAGCCCACCCGCTGGGGTTGGACCCACAGGGCCACGGCGTTGTCCTCCTCGTCCGCCTCGATGCGGATGGGGGCCATCATGGTGAGCAGCTCCACCCCCTCGGCCATGGCGCCCTCCACCTCCTCGGCAAGGGCGGTCATATCCTGCTGGCGGCGGCGGTAGGCGACGCTGACGGTCTTGGCCCCCAGACGGGCGGCGCTGCGGCAGCAGTCCATGGCCACGTTGCCTCCGCCGATGACCACCACGTTCTTGTCGGTGAAGTCCGGCATGGTGCCGTCGCCGATGGCCCGGAGCATCTCCACGGCGGAGATGACGCCTCTGGCGTCCTCCCCCTCGATCCCCACCTTCTTGTCCGTGTGGGCGCCGATGGAGATGTAGATGGAGTCATACTGCTTGTGGAGCTGCGCCAGGGAGATGTCCCTCCCGATGGTGACGCCCAGCTTGACCTCCACGCCGGTGGCGAGGATGGCATCGATATCCTTCTGCAGCTCCTCCCGGGGCAGGCGGTAGCTGGGGATACCGTAGCGCAGCATGCCGCCCAGCTGCCTGCGCGACTCAAATACCGTCACCTTGTGTCCCATCAGGGAGAGGTAATAGGCAGCGGACAGGCCGCTGGGTCCGCCGCCCACAATGGCCACCTTTTTGCCTGTGGGCGCGGCGCAGGGGGGCGGCGGGACGACGCCCGCGTGATCCACCGCATAGCGCTTGAGGCCCCGGATATTCACCGCGCCCTCGATCATGTTCCGGCGGCAGCGGGACTCGCAGGGGTGCTCGCACACCAGGCCG